>NZ_JCACER010000006.1:0-129434 GCF_059502445.1 Kumtagia sp. | reverse complement strand
TGCGATGGGCCTCACGCTCCCTGTTGGGAAGTGCCCGCTAAGTGGCGGGGCAGCTTGGTGCCTTTGCTACATATGAATCAAGTCTGCCCTACAAACGTGATAGCGTTCGTCCCCCCTGCCTGCTATTGCTGCGGCTCATCTGAGCCTTGGCCGGCGCGCTCGCCCCCGTGATCAAACAGTTCGATTAGCCGAGGCCTGAAGCGCAGGTGTCTGACTCGCCGTTAGGGCGAAGGACTCGGCACCTGGAGCGGCACGTTCGACAATCCGTGGGACTGGCGCCGGGAGCGACCGTGAGGCGAGGGCGAGTCCCCCTTTGCCCAATCTAGGCAGCTAACCTTTCCCACGCGGCTTGTTGCCGCCGCTGCGCTCAAACTCATCGACAGTGGCGGCCGGGTTTTTCCCAATCCTCTCAACCGTCAAGTTGCCGCGCTCGATTTCAGCGCGCAAGGTGCCTAACGGTCACGGCGCCTTTCAATACGAGATCACACGCTTCTTTCAGCGTGATCGGGTCGTTATCAAGCAGATCGTCGAGCGTTCTTCTGGGCATCGGTCCCATTCCCTCCTCAAAGTTCAACCTCCTTGCGTCTTGCAATTGGTCTGTCCGGCTGGGGAGGGATAGCGTGATCTTCGGGGACAAGCCTCACGAAGACGTCTCCGAATTGAACGACCGGCGCATAGCCGGCCTTCGCCGCGCCCTTGCATAGTGCTGTTACCTGATTAGCAGACAGCGTCAGTTTCTTTGTCATTTTCACAATCCACTGTGTCGCTCGCGCTTCTGCGCTCTAAAGTCGATCACCGAAACGTCGCTGTCGGGCCACACCACTGCTGAAAATGTCCCCCATGCTAGACGCCTGAACAGCATTCGGGTCCAGAGACAGCAGCCATTCGTCTAGGCGTTGGCGAAGATATCTGTGGCCATGTGTGGATTGCGTGAACTGTATGGGCTTGACCGGGTACTTCTCCTTGAAGGTGTCGATCGATAAGCCACAGTAGGCTGCCGACGTCTTGAGGTTCATCGCGGCCGGCCAGTAGGGAATCTCCTTCACGCTCATCCGAACTGCCCGCCGTTGCGGATTGCCGAGCAGCATTGCCACTTCCGCCAGTTTGATGGGCGGCGTCAGCAGCGTTGGATTGACCTCAGATTTGGACATCGGCCTACGGTCGGCCAGAGTTCTGAGAGCGGCAAGGGCCTTGAGGAGGCCCGAAGTTGTGGAAAGCGGGGATACCGCAATCTTTCACACCTTCCGCAGTCTCACCCCAGGCCCGCCTCCGTTCTCCGGGATGAACTCGACGCCGGCCACTTCCAGCGCCTCTCGAAGATCTGCAAGCGTTCGCTCGTAGGGTGATCGGCGGTTCGCTTCAAAGTTGGCGATAGTGGCCTTAGCCACCTTCGATTCCGCCGCCAACTTATCCTGAGACCAGTTGATAAGTGCTCGCGCGGCTCTGCACTGGGCAGGGGAGATCGACATAAAAGTGCGAACCTTATATTAAACGTGTTGACTTCATCGGTGATGTAGCCTTACATTGTTAATATAACCTTAACACAATGTAGCACAACGGAGGAAACGCCATGAACCCTCTCCCGATCGTAAAATCGTTCCCTCAATTTTGGTGGGCGATCTCAAGAGGAACTCAACGGGCATCTGCCAAGACGGCGCCGCGCACCGAAGCGCCCGAGAGTTCAGACAGAGATCACATCATCATGAATCACCACGTCACCCGCCGTACCATCGTAGCAGCCGCCGCCGCCACAACTGCGGCAATCATGCCGGACTGGAGAGAGGCTGTAGCTGCCCCGGCCACGGAACACGTGGACGCTGAGCTTGTGCGCCTAAGCGCTGAGTTTCAGCGCGAATATGAGAAATGGGTTCCGCTCTGGCTCGTGTCGGAGCGCACATTTGGGGTCTGGCGCGAGACGGTTGACGCCAGGGGGCTGACAATCAAAGACAACTACGATGAGGTCTGGTCGGTTTTTCAGGAGGTCGGCGCGGAGAGCGCGGGTGACGCCAGCAATGCCCAGCTTGATGTTTTGAATGACCTTAGCGAGTGTATTCGGGCGATACCCCCGCAAACTATCGCTGGGCTCGCCGCTTGGGCAAGAGTCATACGGTTCGAAAGCATCCCGGCTCCGGTGGAACTGTGTGACCCGCGCGGAGATTGGGATTGGAACCACAAATGTCTGGCTGACTTCTTCGAGCAGGTGGAGCGCCTAGCCGGACCACAGACCCCGCTCGCAAAGGCCGATGAGGCCGATTCGGACGACGACCTACATCAGTTTCAACAGCCGCTTGGGCACTGGTCGCAGCTAGCGGACGGTGACAAGCGGGAAGTTCTGAGCCTTTTGAAGGGAGGCCAAGCGAAACTCGCGGCGTGAGGCGTAGTCACCAACGATAACCAAGCCCGGCTTCGGTGACGTGGCCGGGCCTTTCGCTACCGGCCGAAACCTGTTTGACTAGCCGCTTGCAAACCGCCGGGAACGGTCGATGCCATCGCCATTGCAACCCCGGCCGCTGCCGCATGTGTCATGCCGGACGAGCCAGACGCCGAGCTTCTGCGCCTCGGCGCCGAGTTCCGTTCCGGCACATGTAAGATGGGAACTGGCTGCCGCTCTGGCACGAGATGCGGCTCACCCATGATGACCTGTGGATCGCGGAACTCGACGCTCGCGGCATGAGGTGGACTCATGGCGGCCGACAGCATCGCCTCCAGCCTGCGGCTGGCGACATAACTGCTAGGGGGCCTGTTCACGACGCAATCGAGGCGGCCTAAGGAGCAGGCCGGCCGCGCAAGCTGAAACGTCCCGCCCGCCCGGCTGCGCGAGTGGCCGGGGGGCTTTATGTGCCATCCATGTGCCGTGGAGCCGCCGCACGTCAGAAAAAGTCGTTTGTTTTCAATGGTAGTCATTGGCACGTGGATGGCACATGAAAAAGGCCCCAAATGGGGCCTAAGTGCTTGATTTTGTTTGGTAGCGGAGGAGGGATTCGAACCCCCGACACAAGGATTATGATTCCTCTGCTCTAACCGACTGAGCTACTCCGCCACGCCGCCATCCCGGCGCGCTGGCGCGCCGCTTGCAAGGGCAGCGGGGGTATAGGGGTGGTTGGCCGAACCTGTCAAGCGCGCAGACTGCGGCTTTGCGCAGCGCGATGCGGAACCGCTTGCCGACGGTTCCGGCGAGCGGCCAACGGATGAACGCGGGGCGGTCGCGCGGCCGCCAGGCGTCCCCGCTTCGTGCCTGGACGGAACTGCGCAGGATGGCGCGGGGTTCGGCGGAAAGCCGCGGGTGGAAGGGTCCAGGCCGCGCGCGTGCCGAGCGGCGGCGGCTCTTGCGCGCCGCAGCGGCCTTTCCCATGTTGAAATGCGCTTTCGCGCTGAAACCAATCGTGCGCGGCGGCGCCCTTGAGTTCGCGCCGGGCGGTGGCTATGTCTGCCCCGACGAATCCACCCGCCGGGCCGGGCCCGCCCAGAGTTCATGACTTGATGAAGCCGCGTATCGCTGTCCTTGGTTGCGGATACTGGGGGGCGAACCATGTCCGCACGCTGAGGGACCTCGGCGTGCTGCGGGCCGTCTCCGATGCCAATCCGGCGCGCGCCGAAGGTTTCGCCGTCGAGCACGACTGCCTGGCAATCGCCCCCGACGAGCTCTATCAGCGCGACGACGTTGACGCGGTGGTGATGGCGCTGCCGCCGCAGTTCCATGCCGAGCAGGCGATCCGCGCCGTCGAGGCGGGCAAGGACGTGCTGGTGGAGAAGCCGATCGCGCTGACCGTGCCGGATGCCGAGCGCGCCGTGGCGGCGGCCGCCCGCCACGGCCGCATCTTCATGACCGGCCATGTGCTGCGCTTCCATCCCGCCTTCGAAAAGCTCAAGGCGCTGATCGACGCCGGCGAGCTCGGCACGGTGAAATACATCCACTCGCACCGGCTCGGCCTCGGCAAATTCCACACCGAGAACGACGCGCTGTGGGATCTCGCCCCGCACGACCTGTCGATGATCCTGGCGATCACCGGGCAGGCGCCGACCGAGGTGCGCGGGGAGGGGGCCGCCCTGCTCGACCATCTCAGCGACTTCGCCCACCTGCACATGCTGTTTCCGGGCGGCCTGCGCGGGCACCTGTTCACCTCGCGGCTCAACCCCTATCGCGAGCGGCGGCTGACCGTCGTCGGCACAAGGGCGATGGCGGTGTTCGACGACGTCGAGCCGTGGGACAAGAAGCTCGCCATCTACAAGCACGAGGTCTGGCAGGACAGCGGGCAGTGGCTCGCCACCGCCAACGAGCCGGCCTATGTCCCGGTCGAGGGCGGCATGCCGCTGACGCGCGAGCTGCAGCATTTCCTGCACTGCATCGAGACCCGCGAGCCGCCGCGCACCAGCGGCGAGGAAGGCGTCAACGTGCTGCGCATCCTCACCGCCGGAACGGTCGCGCACAACTGAGCGGGCGGGAAAGAATTGCCGGTGCGACCTCGAGGCTCGCCTTCGACGACTTCGCTTCAGAGTTGAAACCATGCCGGCAAGGTGCGGGCCGCCACGGCGGTCACCAGACGTTGGAGGGCGAGTCTCGAAGGACGAACATCCTCAATTCGCACTTGCCGGCCCGGCCATCAGCGCACGGACACGGTCGGCCAGGCTGAGCGGCCGGTCGGGGGACGCATTGCCGGCCGGCGTGCCGACCACTGCGCGGATCGGCGAGTCCGGCCCGTCAAGCCGCGCCGTGAGCGCGATGACCCCGGCGGCGATCTCGTTCATCTGCTCGCGCAACCGGGCATCCTGGCCGCCTGGCGGGACGCCGGCTCCGTCGCGCGCCACGGCGTCGGCGCGCAGCTTCGCGTTCTCCTGCGTCAGGGCGACGATGCGTTGTTCGAGATCGCCGCGCTTTTCCGGTGACGCGTCTTTCCCGGCCGTTTTCGCCCTCCCATCCGCCAGGCGAGCGGTGAGGTCGGCCACCCTCGCCTCGAGCTGCAATTTCTCGTCGAGGGCCCTGGTGAGCCGCGCGTCGAGTTCGTCGCGCCGCGTCGTTTCCCCCTTCAGCCGCTCGCGCATCTGTGCAAGATCCTTCTCGCGCCGCTCGACCGCCTCCTCGCGATCGGCAACCGTCGCCAGCATCCGCTCGACCCGCTTTTCCAGATCGACCGCCTTCTTCTTCTCGGTGCGCGCTGCGTCTCGGGCGCCATGCAGCTCGGCCTCGAGCTCGCCGATGCGCTTTTCCATCCCGCCGCGTTCGGCCATCAGCATGCCGAGATCGGTGGAAAGCCTGTCGACCTCGCCGGCGCGCGCCAGCAGTTCGGCCTGACGATGCACCGAAGCCAGATTCGCCGTTTCGTAGAGGCCGTTCAGTCTGTCGAACTCGCTGGCGCGGGCGGCCAGCGCCTGGTCGGATTCGGCCAACCTTTCGGCCAGCTGCTCCAGCTCTTCCTGGCGCCGGCCGAGCTCAGCCTTCAGCTCGTCGCTCCGGGCTTCGATCTCGCCAAGCGAACGGTCCTTCTCGTCGCGCTCCGCCGCGAGCTGCCGCAGTTCCTCGCGACCGCCCCCGATCTCCACCAGCTGCGCGGCGGCCTTGTCGCGCAATTCCTTGACGCTCATCTCCAGGCGTCGGGTCGACAGGGCGAACTCGGCCCGCAACTGGTCGCGATCGGCCTGGATCTCGTCGAGCGTGAGCGGCACCGATGCTTCCACGCGCTTGCGCGTCAGCCGCACGGCCCGCCGCCATACCGCCGGCGCGATCAGCAGCGCCAGCAGGCCGGCGCACAGGAAGCCGAGGGCGAAGAACAGGATGGACTGGATCACGGCTGGCCCCATGACGCACGGCGGAGGCTTTCCTCGCCCCCACCCTTTCCCTAACGCCGGCTTGCCGCCGCGTGCAAGCCGGTCGATCGGGCAGACCGTGCGATCAGAACGGGTTCCAGGTCGGCTTCGGCGTCAGCTTGAGATAGCCGACGTTCACGCCAAGCCGCGCTCCGACGCCGGTGCGCACCGGCACCAGCAGCACGTCGCCGTATTTCAGAACGTTGAAGCCGACGCCGGCGACGATGTAGGCGGACCCGGCGACGCCGATATAGCGCCGGTAGAGCGCGTCGATCTGGTCGAGATTGTAGACCAGCATCATGATGCGCGAGCCCTGGCCGCCGAAGTCGAAGCCGAGCGACGGCCCTTGCCAGAACACTTTGTGATCGCCGGCATTCTTGGTGTAGAGCGTCCCCTCGCCATAGGTCAGGCCTCCGACGAAGGCGCCCGACCCCTCCTCGCCCAGGACATAGCCGTTGGGCAGCCCGTAGGAGGAGAAGATGTTCTCGACCGCCGTCGCCAGCCCGCCCGAGGTCGCGCCGAAGAAGCGGTGTCCCGAATCGACGATCTCCTGGGCGGTGTATTCCTGCTGGGCGTGGGAGGACGAGGCGGCGAAGCCGAGAACGCCTGCCGCCACAAGGACCACGGCTGCGAACCGGAAGACGATCCGCTCGAAAAATCGGAAAAGCATGCTTCTGTAACTCCGTCCGCGAGCCCTTCGCCGACGTCCCTGCCTGTTGCCGCTCTTGCCGGCGGCGTCCGGATTTACCATGCCAGCCTAGGCCGTAATCCTTTTTCAACCATTAAGCTCTCACATGAACGTGGCGGTTCGAAGACCGGACGAGCGCTTTCGCGCCGGCTTTCGCGACCGCCCGCGCTCCGTTCTACCGACAGGCCGGTTTGGTCGAGACGCCTGGGTGCCTTATACCCGGCGACGGGGAGTGAGACTGATTCGGGCAGGCCGGCACGGTGATCGCGGCTTGCGCCAAAATGGGCGATCGCCGGGGACCGAGCATTCGATGGCCGACATCTTCACCCTCTCCGCAACCGACCTCGCCGCGCTTCTGTGCAGCCGGGTCTGCCATGACATCATCTCGCCGGTCGGCGCGATCAACAACGGCCTCGAATTGCTGGACGAGGGCGGCGCCGACGAGGACGCCATGAACCTGATCCGCGCCAGCGCCCGCAACGCCTCCGCCAGGCTGCAGTTCGCCCGCATCGCCTTCGGCGCCGCCGGGTCGGCGGGCATGGTCATCGACACTGGCGACGCCGAGACCGTCGCCACCGCCTTCCTCCGAAACGAGAAGCCCGACTTCGAATGGAGCGGGCCGCGCTGGCTGCTGCCCAAGAACACCGTCAAGCTGCTGCTCAACCTGATCCTGGTCGCCAACGCCGCCATCCCGCGCGGCGGCAGGATCGGCGTCATCCTGGAGGGCAGCGACAGCGATCCGCGGTTCAGCATCGCGGCGCGCGGGCCGATGCTGCGCGTGCCGCCGAAATTCCTCGAGCTGCACTCGGGAAGCCGGCCCGAGGAAGCGATCGACGCGCATGCGGTGCAGCCCTATTACACCCTGCTTCTCGCACGCGAGGCCGGCATGCCGATCTCCATCCATGCGACGGCCGACGAGATCGTCTTCTCCGCCGCCCGCGCGCAATAGCCAGGAAGCCTCACCCGGATCCCCGGCACCGGCATGGCGGTGCCGGGAGATGGTCGCAATTTAGCGGAAACTTTACCCAGCCCATTCTCCGTATCTTTACCCGCCTGCCGTAGCCTTCGACGCGCCGCATTCAAGCCAGCTTGCAAGCCCTTCGCGGACGAGAAGGACCCCGCATGAAACGATGCATGTTCGTCGACGACTCCAGCGTCATCCGCAAGGTCGCCAAGCGCATCCTGAACGGTCCCGACCTGATGCTGGTGGAGGCCGCCAGCGGCCTCGACGCGATCGAGATGTGCGAGGGCGACATGCCCGACATCGTGGTGGTGGATTCCGCCCTTCCCGATCTGCCGACCATCGAGGTGATCCGCCGCATCCGCGCCATTCCGAGCGCCATCGTCCCGCACATCGCGATCTGCCTGACCGAAATGGACGTCGCCGCCATCATGCGCGCCAAACGGGCCGGGGCGCAAAGCTACATCCTGAAGCCGTTCAACCGCGCCCAGCTCCTGGAGCGCTTCCGGGCGATGGGCGAGACGAAGTCCGCGGCGTCGGCCGCATAATTCGACGAAACCTTCCCGAAAAAACGACAAAAGCCCGGTCAATACCGGGCTTTGTTGCGGGATATGGCAGCGTTTTCAGGCGATTTCGCGCATCTCTTCCGGCTCGCGCAGCACGTAGCCGCGGCCCCACACCGTCTCGATAAAATTCTGGCCACCGGACGCGGCGTCGAGCTTCTTGCGCAGCTTGCAGATGAAGACGTCGATGATCTTCAGCTCCGGCTCGTCCATGCCGCCATAGAGATGGTTGAGGAACATCTCCTTGGTGAGCGTCGTGCCTTTGCGCAGCGAGAGCAGCTCCAGCATCTGGTATTCCTTGCCGGTCAGGTGCACGCGCTGGCCGCCGACCTCCACTGTCTTGGCGTCGAGGTTGACGATCAGGTCGCCGGTGGCAATGACCGACTGGGCGTGGCCCTTGGAGCGGCGGACGATGGCGTGGATGCGCGCCACCAGCTCGTCCTTGTGGAACGGCTTGGTCATGTAGTCGTCGGCGCCGAAGCCGAGGCCACGCACCTTGTCCTCGATGCCGGCCATGCCGGAGAGGATCAGGATCGGCGTCTTCACCTTGGAGAGCCGCAGCGTGCGCAGCACCTCGTAGCCCGACATGTCGGGAAGGTTGAGGTCGAGCAGGATGATGTCGTAGTCGTAGAGCTTGCCGAGGTCGACGCCCTCCTCGCCGAGATCCGTCGTGTAGACGTTGAAGCTCTCGGACTTCAGCATCAGTTCGATGCTCTGGGCCGTCGCACTGTCGTCTTCAATCAGCAGAACGCGCATCCATATCCCCTTTTCTGCTGCTGCACCGGCCACGGGCGCCACGCGGTGCCGGAGCAGTGATTGCCTGAACCCAAAGCTGCCAGCGAATGGTTAACAAAACATGATTCCAGTTGGCAAGCCACAACTTTGCCAGTCAGCTCTTGGGTACACTCACTTGATTCCACTCGTGAATCGTCACTCATTAAGACCGTTGTCGAACCTTAACACATCGACGCAAGTAACTCATTTGACTCACGAAGTCCGCCCGTGACTCTTGAAGTTCCGCCCGGCCAGAAAGGACCGGATTTTTTTTACCGTGCCTTAAGCCCTGCCGCGTATGATTAACAATGCCCGTAAACGAATGGTTACCAACGGGCAGGATTCTTAGGATTTTGTTTTCCCTTCGCCGCCTGGTGGCTGGTGCGGGGGCAGTTTCTCGGACCAAACGATTTGTATCCGGTGTTGCGTTCTGGAGTGTTGGGACATGAAGTCACGTGAGAACCTCGTTCGGCTGAAGCAATTCCAGGTGAACGAGAAGCGCCGGCAACTCTCGCAGCTCGACGTGATGATCGCCGAATTCGAACGCATGGCCGGCGACCTCGAGCTGCAGATCGCCGCCGAGGAGAAAAAGGCCGGGATCACCGACGTCAACCACTTCGCCTACCCGACCTTCGCCAAGGCGGCACGCCAGCGCCGCGACAATCTGAAGAACTCGCAGGCCGACCTCGCCGACCAGCGCACCACCGCGCTCGCCCTGCTGCGCGAGGCGGAGGCCGAACTCGACAAGGCGCAGATGCTTGAATCGCGCGACAGCAAGATGCGCGAGGCCGACGGCCACGGCCGCAGCGCCATGATCGGCTGAGGCGCCCGCCGCGCTCTGCAAACAGGGCGCGCCGCTCCGCTTCCGGGCCGTGAGCGGATCGGCTAAAGCAGGCACATGACGCGGGCCCTGCCTTTTCTGCTCCCCCTGATCCTGTTCTTCGCGACGGTCTTCTTCGCGCTCGGCGTCGTCATGCCGCTGATCCGGGTGGACCGCCTTTATTTCTTCACCGACGAACCGTCGCTGATCGGCATCTTCACCGGCCTGTGGAACCAGGGCGACGTGCTGCTCGCAGCGCTCGTCGCGCTGTTCTCGCTGGTGTTCCCGGCGCTGAAGCTGATGCTGCTGCACCTTGCGGCCTATGCGTCGCCGCATGCCCCGCGCATCCCCGCCTGGTTCGGTGCGCTGGCGAACTGGTCGATGCTCGATGTCGTGCTGGTGGCGCTCGTCGTCTTCGCCGCCAAGACCAGCGGGCTGGCGACCGCCTTCACCAAGCCGGGCCTCTGGTTCTTCGCCGCCTCGGTCGTGCTGACGGCGATCGCCTCGGCACAGATCAAGCGGGCGCCGGCGAACCGCTAGCAGGCGACACTGCAGGCCGCGCCACGCCGGCAACGGATCGTGGCCACAATTCCACGACCCCGCGAGCGCTTCGGCAGCCCTGGCGCGTGCCGGGCCGCCTCATGCCGGCGTGCAGGATGGGTCAGTGCCTGTATTGCTGGATGCGCGTGGTGCGCAGTCCGGCCAGGCCATACTCGTCGATCGAGGCCTGCCAGGACAGGAACTCCTCGGTCGTCAGTTTGTAGCGCTGGCATGCCTCGTCGAGGCTGAGCAGGCCGCCGCGAACGGCGGCGACCACTTCAGCCTTGCGGCGAATGACCCAGCGGCGCGTGTTGCTCGGGGGCAGATCGGCGATCGTCAGCGGACTGCCGTCCGGCCCGATCACATACTTAACGCGCGGCCTTCCAAGATCGGTCATCGTACTCTCTACAAATAATTCGCAGACCTAATCGCGTTCAGGCTACCGCCACAGCTTTAAAAATTGCCTAAGCCGTCGAATGAGCCTAACGGCTTGTCCGTCAACGGAGTCTTTCCGACAGGCCGACAATTTTAACCATTCGCCGGAGCTGGCGGACAGCCGAGCCAATTCAAGGGGTTGCAAGGTCGGGATCGGTCTGGCGGCAAGACGCCGCTTGACCTATATTGGCCGTGTCGGCACAAGACCGGCCGAAAACCTTGGAAGCCAGCCATGAACAGCCTCGACCTGCCGGGACGGCCAGAAGACACGCGCGTCGTCGTGGCGATGTCGGGCGGCGTCGATTCCTCGGTGGTCGCCGGCATCCTCAAGCGCGAAGGCTACGACGTGGTCGGCGTCACGCTGCAGCTCTACGACCACGGCGCGGCCACGCACCGCGCCGGCTCGTGCTGCGCCGGACGCGACATCGACGACGCGCGCCGCGTGTCCGAGACGCTTCGAATCCCGCATTACGTGCTCGACTACGAGGAGCGTTTCCGCAAGGCGGTGATCGATCCCTTCGCCGAGAGCTACGTCGCCGGCGAGACGCCGATCCCCTGCGTGTCCTGCAACCAGACGGTGAAGTTCGCCGACCTGCTGGAGACGGCGCGCGATCTGGGCGCGGCGGCGCTCGCCACCGGCCACTATATCCGCAGCCGCTCTAACGGAGCGCACCGCGCCCTCTACCGGCCGGTCGATGCCGACCGCGACCAGAGCTACTTCCTGTTCGCCACCACGCAGGAGCAGATCGACTACCTGCGCTTCCCGCTCGGCGGCATGCCGAAGCCGGAAGTGCGGGCGATCGCCGCCGAACTCGGCCTCGCCGTCGCCGACAAGCAGGACAGCCAGGACATCTGCTTCGTGCCCCAGGGAAAATACTCCGACATCATCGCCAGACTGAAGCCGGCGGCGGCGACGCCGGGCGACATCGTCCATATCGACGGCCGCGTGCTCGGCCGCCACGAGGGCATCCTGCGCTACACCATCGGCCAGCGGCGCGGCATCGGCATCGCCTCCGGCGAGCCGCTCTACGTCGTCCATCTCGATGCCGAGCGGGCGCGCGTCGTCGTCGGCCCGCGCGAGGCGCTGGAAACGCGAAAAGTCTATCTGCGCGCCATGAACTGGCTGGGCGACGAGGACCTGGACGCAATCGGCCCGGACGGCATCGAGCTGTTCGCCAAGGTGCGCTCCACGAGGCCGCCGCGCCCGGCCGTGCTGCGCCGGCGGGGCGGCGCCACCTGGGTGGAACTGGCGGAAGGCGAATCCGGTATCGCGCCGGGCCAGGCCTGCGTGCTCTACGGCGACGACGGCAACGACGCCCGCGTGCTCGGCGGCGGCTTCATCGAGCGCTCGGAGCGCGGCGCGCGGGCCGAGGCGATGCTGGCCAGGCTGGCAGCGCTTCCGGTGGATGTCGCGGCCGAATAGGCACCGGAACCCCTCAGCGCCCGACATCCGCCAGCCGATGCAGGGCGATCGCCGACGTAGCGGCGACGTTCAGGCTGTCGAAGCCCGGCGCGATGGCGATCCGCAGCGTCCGCATGCGTTCCATCAGCGTCTCCGGCAGGCCTTCGCCCTCGGTGCCGAGGAAAAGCGCCAGGCGACCAGGCCGATCGAAGGCGCCTATCTCCGTTTCGCCGCGCGGCGACAGGGCGGCCGGCTCGATGCCTTCGGCGGCCAGCGCATCGACAAAGCCGCCCATGTCGTCGAAACACGCGAACGGCACGCGGAACACACCACCGACCGAGACGCGGATCGCCTTGCGGTAGAGCGGATCGCAGCACGAGGCGTCGGCGAACACGGCATCGACGCCGAAGGCGGCGGCGTTGCGGAAGATCGAGCCGATATTGTCGTGGTTGGAGAGGCCGACCAGCACCAGCGCCAGCGTGCGCCGCGGCAGCGCCGCCAGCAGATCGGCCGCCGTCGGAACGCCGCGCCGCCGGCCCAGCGCAAGGATGCCGCGGTGGATGTGGAAGCCGGCGATCGAGTCCATCACCGCCGCCGTGGCGACATGGACGGGAATTTCGGCCGGCAGGCGGGCGAGCGTCTCCGACAGGCCGGCGACGCGGCTTTCCAGCAGCAGCAGGGACTGCAGCTCGTAGTCCGGCGCGCCCAGCAGGACGTTCAGAACGACCTTGCCCTCGGCGACGAAAAGGCCCTGCCGGCCGACCAGGTCGCGCTCGCGGATGTCGCGGAACGCGGCGACGCGCGGATCGTGGGGATCGATGACGCGGATGAGTTCCATGCCCGGCGATCAGGCCTGCGGCGCTCCAGCGCCCAGCGCCGCCCGGGCCGTCTTCGCCATCGCGACCAGCGCGGGGCGCAGGTCGGACGCCGCCTGCAGCGGCGCCGGGAAGAAGATGCGCAGCACCTCGTCGCCGCGGCCGAGGTCGATGCCATCGGCGTCGAAGCCGGTCATCGTCCAGCCGTCGCCGGATGCCCGCGCGAAATGCGCGGCATAGAGGCCGATGGCGTCGAGGTGGTCGGAATTCATGTGGTCGAGCGCGCCCTGCTCGGAGGCTGCGAGGGCGTCGAGGGCGGGGCTGACGGTCATGACATCCTCGCGCGTCAGCGCATAGGCCTTGCCGAAGCCGCCGTTCAGGCTGGCGCGCTCGGGCTCCAGCCGGAAAAGCCGGAAATCGGCGAGGCCGGCGTAGAGTTTAGCCTTCGGGTTCTTGTTGAGGTAGCGCCGCTCGGCGCGGGCCTGCTCCGGCGTGTCCTTTTCCAGCAGCACGGCGCGGCACACGAGCGTGAGCCGCGGATGGGCGAGCGCATCGCCCTTGCCCGGCTCGCCGACCAGCAGCGAGCAGCGCGGGTCGGCGTCGAGCGCCCGCGTGTGGGCGGAGAGGCCGGACACCAGGATGAGCGGCGCGCCGTCGGCGTCGGTGGCGACGCCGACGCGGCTGGCCAGCGGACTGCCGGTTTCCGGCTCCAGCACGGCGATGGCGCCGAAGCGCGTCGAGCGCAGCAGCGTCCTTGCCAGCCGGATCGCCTCGTCGTCGGTGGGCCGCAGCACGTCGCGCTTGTCGGTCATCGCATCCCCCTCGAACATGATGTCGAGGCTCCACTTATCGAGCGGGCCCGGCGGGCGCAAGCCGCCGCCAGGGCGGCTATTTCGGCGGCAGGCGCACCGCCGCGTCGAGCCGGATGGTCTCGCCGTTCAGCATCTGGTTCTCGACGATATGGACGGCAAGTGCGCCATATTCGGACGGCTCGCCAAGCCGGGGCGGGAAGGGCACCACCTCCCCCAGCGATTCCTGCACGTCGGCGGGCATGCCGGCCACCATCGGCGTCTTGAAGATGCCGGGGGCTATGGTGACGACGCGGATGCCGGAGCGGGCGAGGTCGCGCGCGAGCGGCAGCGTCATGCCGACCACGCCGCCCTTGGAGGCGGAATAGGCCACCTGGCCGATCTGGCCGTCGAAGGCGGCGACCGAGGCGGTGTTGACGATGACGCCGCGCTCGCCGCCGGCGAGCGGCTCGAGTTTCGCGGCGCGATCGGCGAACAGCCGGATCATGTTGAAGCTGCCGACGAGGTTGACCTCGATCACCTTGCGGAAGAGGTCGAGCGGATGCGGACCCTCCTTGCCGACGGTCCGCTTGCCGGCGACGATGCCGGCGCAGTTGACGAGGATGCGGGCGCCGCCGAGCTCTTCCGCCGCCCGTGCCACCGCGGCCTCCGCGCCCTCGGCGCTGGTCACGTCGCAGCCGAGCGCGATGCCGCCGATGTCGCGGGCCACCGCCTGCGCGCGCTCCAGCCCGATATCCAGCACGGCGACGCGCGCGCCCTTGGCCGCCAGCGCCCTTGCGGTGGCCTCGCCGAGCCCCGAGCCGCCGCCAGTGACGAGCGCCGTCTGTCCGCTGATGTCCATGCCGAACCGTCTCCTTGAATGCTGGTCGTCATCGTATGGGCACGTCCCATGCCACGCAATGGCGGATGGGACGCAGCCTCAGGCGTCGATGTCCATGGCAAGCCCGTTTTGGCCGGCTTCGGCGAAGCGGTGGCGGTTCACCCCGGCTGCGCCACCCACACGGTGTCTTCGTGGCGGACCTCGCCCTTGAGCCGCTCGACCGTGCCCGGAACGAGCTCGTAGGCGAGGATGCGGTCGAGGTCTACGGGGCGGGGCATGGTGACCTGCCCGCGTGGGATGCGCTTGAAGCCGAGCGGCCCGTAATAGGGCTCGTCGCCGACCAGCATGACGGCGCCGGCGCCATCCCGCCGCGCCGCCTCGATAGCGACCGCCACCAGCTTGCGGCCGATGCCGAGATTCTTGTGGGCGGGGCGCACCGCCAGCGGCCCGAGCAGCAGCGCCCGGCCATCGCCCGCGCCGATGCGCGTCAGGCGCACGGAGGCGACCACCTCGTTGCGCTTAAGCGCGACGAAGGAGAGATGCCGCTCGTGCGGGCCGCCCTCGCGAATCCTGTAGGCGGCGCGCGCGAAGCGTCCCGGCCCGAAGGCCTCTGCGTTGATGTGATCGATCTCGAGGTCGTGCGCCGGGGTTTCCGGCATGAAGATAATTTCGGCAGGGATCATGATGTGCGACATCCGGTCGGTACGAGGAAGGGTTTGCTGCGCGGCGCGCAGCCTCGCCAGTCAGCGCGTCAAGCGCGGGCGCCCATTCGTCGTCGGTCGAACCGGATCTTCATGCACATTGCCATGACGAACGCCGCTAGCACCAAATTCGCCGGCCGTCCATCGGCCGCGGCGAATTTTTCGATGACGGTTCATCCCGACAGGACGCTGTGTTCAGCCGGCGGCGGTTTTGCTTTCGGCCGCACTGACCTATCTGTCGGGCAAAGGAGAAACGCATGGGACAGCTGGTCGACGGCAAGTGGCGGGACGTCTGGTACTCCACCCGCGATACCGGCGGGCGCTTCGAGCGTCCGGACGCGCCGTGGCGCGACTGGGTGACGGCCGACGGCAGCCCGGCGCCGGGCCGCACGCGCGGCTTCAGGGCCGAGCCGGGGCGCTACCATCTCTACGTCTCCTATGCCTGCCCCTGGGCGCACCGGACGCTGATTTTTCGCGTGCTGAAGAAGCTCGAGGACATCGTGTCGGTTTCCGTCGTCCACCATTTCATGGGCAAGGATGGCTGGACGTTCCTCGCCGAGGACGGCGCCACCGGCGACGACCTCTACGGCCTCGACTTCCTGCACCAGATCTACACCCGCGCCGACCCGCACTACACCGGGCGGGTGACCGTGCCGGTGCTGTGGGACCGCAGGCAGGAGACCATCGTCTCCAACGAGTCGCCGGAAATCATCCGCATGCTCAACTCGGCCTTCGACGAATGGGGTGACGCCTCGGTGGATTTCTATCCGCAGCCGCTGCGGGCCGAGATCGATGAGATCAACGCGCTCGTCTACCCGGCCATCAACAACGGCGTCTACCGCGCCGGCTTCGCCACCACGCAAGACGCCTACGAGGAGGCGTTCGGCGAGTTGTTTGCCGCGCTCGACACGCTGGAGGACAGGCTGTCGCGGCAGCGCTACCTCGTCGGCGGACGCATCACCGAGGCCGACTGGCGGCTGTTCACCACGCTCGCCCGCTTCGACCCGGTCTATGTCGGCCACTTCAAATGCAATCTGCGCCGCATCGCCGATTATCCCAACCTGTCGAACTATTTTCGCGATCTCTATCAGGTGCCGGGCGTGGCGGGCACGGTGAACATGCAGCACATCAAGGCCCACTATTACGGCAGCCACACCACCATCAACCCGACGCGCATCGTGCCGGTCGGGCCGGAGCTGGACTATGCCGCCCCGCACGACCGCGGCCGGTTCGGGTGAGCCTTCGCGGCTCGCCGAAGGCCCTGATCACTGGTGTCGCGACGCACGGCAGCATTGCACACTCGGACAGCGCTTATCAGGAGCCACGCGGCCCATCTTATCAAGCGCACGGCGGACAGTGTCCGATGGGTGGTCGACAGACTCATGCCGATGCCGGAATAATCACGCCTCAGCATCGAGCGCGATCGGACGGCCTCGCGGGTGTCGATCCGGATTGCCAGCCAGAGAAGGACTTGCCGTACGATGGACGCGCTTTCGGCCCCGAACCCGGTCCTGGAGATCGTTCTCGGCACCCTGACCCTGGTGGTGATCATTTTCGTCCACGGCGCGGGTATCCGCTCGATCAACCAGCGCTTCAGCAAGTCCTGGGTCCACGTCGACCACGCCACGCCGCACTGGCGCGTCAACCTGCTGCTCGCCCTGACCATCGGCGCCCTGGCTGCCCTGCATTTCGCCGAGACGCTGCTGTGGGCGCTTCCCGTCTCGCTGCTGGGGCTCATCCCGTCGATGCGCGACAGCTACTACTACGTTCTCCAGAGCTACACGACGCTCGGCGAGGGGACCGTCAGCCTACCCGAGCAGTGGCGCCTGATCGGCCCGATCATCGCGATGTCGGGACTGTTCACCTTCGGCTGGACCGCCAGCGTGCTGGTGAGCGTCATGACCGAGTTTGGCAAGCTCGACAGGTTGCGTGCCGAGGGGCTGAAGGACAAAGGTCAGGCCGGACCTGGTTCCGGGGCTTCGTGAAAGAGCTTGCGGACGTCCGCTCCTGCGCGCCCGCCACCCCGACTTTGATCTAGGCGAAGCGTTTGGCGCCGGCGACGCACAGCACGACCAGCCCGGTCACGGCTATCATCGTCCAGGCGACCGGCTCGCCGAGCAGCAGTCCGGCCAGGGCGAGCCCGAAGAAGGGCTGGAGAAGCTGCAACTGCCCGACCCCGGCGATGCCGCCGAGCGCCAGCCCGCGATACCAGAAGACGAAGCCGACCAGCATGCTGAACACCGAGACGTAGGCGAGCCCATACCAGGCGGGCGGCGCGACCCCGCTCCAGTCCGCCGGAAGCGTCGCCAGACCGATGACTGCCATGACGGGCAGTGACAGCACCAGCGCCCAGGAGATCACCTGCCAGCCGCCGAGACGCCGTGACAGCGTGGCGCCCTCGGCATAACCGAGCCCGCACAGCAGGATGGCCGCGATCATCAGGAGATCGCCCGCCAGCGAGGCCGGACCGCTTTGCGTCAACGCAAAGCCGGCGACCAGAAGGCTGCCGAGGATCGAGAACAGCCAGAAGGCCGGCTTGGGCCGCTCGCCGCCGCGCAGCACGCCGAAGATCGCGGTGCAGAGCGGCAGCAGGCCGACGAATACGATCGAATGCGCCGCGGTGATATGCTGCAGCGCCAGCGCCGTCAGCAGCGGGAAGCCGACCACGACGCCAATGGCGACGACGGCGAGCGGGCCGACGTCACGCCGGGCCGGTCGCTCCTGCCGCAGCATCCGCAGCAAGGCCATCCCGAGCAGCGCTGCAATGACCGCACGTGCCGAGGTAAGGAAGATCGGCGAGAAACCGTCGACCGCCACCCGCGTCGCCGGCAGCGATCCGCTGAAGATCACCACGCCGAGGAGCCCGCTGCCCCATCCTGCCGTCGCCGCTTTCATGATGCCCTCGATTCGGACTGTTCGTAGCCGCGCGGGGCTGGCGGCGACAGGGACAGTTCAGTACAATTTCGTCAAACTGTATGGCTCACTATTCCAATACGATGACGAGTGGCGGACGACCAATGGGAACACGCACGGCAGAGGTAATGGCCGCGATCCGCGCCAGGGTGGCGAGCCGCGCGCTGGCGAGCGGCGACCGGCTGCCCTCCATCCGCACCTTTGCCGCCGTCATGGACGTGTCGCCGTCGACCGTCGTCGAAGCCTATGACCGGCTCGCCGCCGAGGGGCTGATCCGGTCGAGAGCCGGCTCCGGCTTCTACGTGTCGACCATCGCCCCGCCGCTCACGCTGGCCGAGACCGGCCCGAAGCTCGACCGGGCGCTCGATCCGTTCTGGGTATCCCGCCAGTCGCTGGACGCCGATCCGGCTGTGGCCAAGCCCGGCTGCGGCTGGCTGCCGGCCGACTGGATGTCGAACGACGCGCTCCGCCGCGCCGTCCGCCGCCTTGCCAGGGCCGACGACGCGGTGCTCGCCGACTACGGCGCCACGCGCGGGCCGCTGGCGCTGCGCCGCCTGCTGTCGCGCCGGTTCGCCGGCGAAGGCCTGGAGGCGGGCCCCGACCAGATCCTGCTGACCGGATCGGGCACTCAGGCGATCGATCTCATCTGCCGCTTCCTGGTCAGGCCCGGCGACGCCGTGCTGGTCGATGATCCCTGCTACTTCAACTTCCAGGCGCTCCTGCGGGCCCATCAGGCGACGATCGTCGGCGTGCCCTATACGCCGGCCGGACCGGACGTGGAGCGTTTCGTCGAGGCCGCCACGGTGCACCGGCCGCGCCTCTACATCACCAATTCCGCCCTGCACAACCCGACCGGAGCGACGCTCTCGCCGCAGACCGCCCACCGCCTGCTGAACGCCGCCGCGGCGCACGACATGACGATCGTCGAGGACGACATCTTCGCCGATTTCGAGCCCGAGCCGTCGCCGCGCCTCGCCACGCTCGACGGCCTGTCTCGGGTCATCCGCATCGGCAGCTTCTCCAAGACGCTGTCGGCCTCGATCCGCTGCGGCTATATCGCGGCGCGTCCCGATTGGATCGAGGCGCTGATCGACCTGCAGGTGGCGACGAGCTTCGGCGGCGTCAGCCCCGTCGCCGCCGAACTGGTGCTGGCGGTGCTCAGCGACGGCAGCTACCGCAAGCATCTGGAGGCGCTGCGGCGGCGGCTCGCCCGGGCCCGGCGCGACACGGCGGCAAGCCTGCGGATGCTCGGCATCTCGCCCTGGCTGCTGCCGCGCGGCGGCTTCTATCTGTGGTGCGGGCTGCCCGACGGGCGCGATGCGGCTGCGGTCGCCCGCGCCGCCCTGCGCGAGAACGTCTTGCTGGCGCCCGGCGACGTCTTCAGCGTCTCGCAGACCGCCACCGGCTTCATGCGCTTCAACGTCGCCCAGATGGGCGACGCCCGGATTTTCGACGTGCTGGAGCGCGTGTTGCAAGCGTCGGAAAGGGAGGCATCGGCACAGGCCGGCGGCAGTTTGCGGGCGGCGCGATGAGGCGGATCGGCCAAGCCGCTCCGCGGACAGCGGTGCCCGGACGGGCCACCCTCATGCGAGCGGGGACGCTCGCGTCGAACTACCAGTAAGGCGACGGCGGCTTGCCCGAAAACACCTCCGCTATGCGCCGGTGCGTCGCCGGCGTGGTCGCTTCCGGCAGGCGGTCGAGCGGGAAAAAGCCGGCCTCGGCGATCTCGCGGTCGGGCTTTTTTGGACCGTTCTGCGAAAACTGCTCGATCACATAGAAGGCGACATGGTCGCGGCGCGAGGCGTTGCGGTTGAAGTGCATGGATTTCAGCACAGGCGAGCCGACGGCGATGTTGCCTTCCTCCAGGCATTCGCGCGTCAGCGCCTCCTCCAGCGTCTCGCCGAGCTCGACGCCGCCGCCCGGAAGCTGCCAGCCCGGAACATAGGTGTGGCGGATGAGGAAAACGGCGTTGTTCGCCCGGTCTATGACCATGCCGCGCACCCCCAGCGTCATCGCCCGGCGCAGCAGGAAATAGCGGTGGAACAGTTTTGCGCGCAGCCCCGGCCAGCCGGTCTGCCGGAACCGCGCCTCGCCGGATGACATCATCGTGACCGGGGGTGGAAAGCGTCGGAACCGTACCGTAAGAAAGGTCGATGCTCAGGCTCGCGCATATTTCCGATGTCCATCTGGGGCCGCTTCCCGATGTATCCTACCGCGAACTCGCTTCCAAGCGTGTCATCGGCTACGTCAACTGGCACCGCAGCCGCCGCAGGATCCTGACGCAGGGCACGGTCGGCGCCATCGTCGAGGCGATCCGGGCGGAGAAGCCCGACCATCTCGCCGTCACCGGCGACCTGGTCAACCTCGCCCTCGACAGCGAGCTGGAGCTGGCGCGGCTGTGGCTGGAGACGCTGGGCCGGCCGGAAGACGTTTCCGTAGTGCCGGGAAACCACGATGCCTATGTGCCGGGCGCCTTCGACAAGGCCTGCCGGCTGTGGGCGCCGTGGATGCGCGGCGACGGCTATGACGGGCCTGTCGGGCGCCTGACCTTTCCCTATCTCAGGGTGCGTGGCCAGGTGGCGCTGATCGGCGTGTCGACGGCGCGCGCCACCGCGCCGTTCATGGCCAACGGCTTTTTCCGCGAGGAACAGGCGACACGGCTGGCGCGCCTGCTCGACGAGGCGGGGCGGAAAAAACTCTTCCGCGTCATCATGATCCATCATCCGCCGGTGCGCGCCGCCGTGCAGCAGCACAAGCGGCTGTTCGGCATTGCCAACTTCCACAGGACCGTGCTGGCGCATGGCGCCGAGCTGGTGCTGCACGGCCATTCGCACGATCCCACGCTCTACTGGATCGGCGAGCGCAAGAAGCCGATCCCGGTGGTCGGCGTGGCCGCCACGGGCCAGGGGCCGGGCGGCCGGCACCCGGCCGCGCAGTACAATCTGGTCGAGATCTCCGGCGAGCCGGGCGGCTGGCACATCGGGCTGTCGCGGCACGGGCTGACGGACACGCTCGGCGCGGTGTCGGAGATCGAGACGCTCGACCTCGGCTCGCCGCGCCGCGCGCCGGCGCCCTTCGAGAACGCGGCCTCCTGACACGCCGGCTCGCAGCCGAAAGCGAGGCTACTGAACGCCGCTGGTGAGCCGCTCCCACAGCAGCGCGATGGCGACTGCGAGGCCGAAGCCGATGCCGGTGACGAAGATCCACGCACCGGAGAGCACGGTCGACCAGACCTTGCGCTCGTGCAGCTTCGCCGCCGCCTCTTCCGGCGAGCGGGCGACAAGAACACCCTCCACCGCCGCGCTCATGTCGCCTTCCAGCATCTGCTCACGCTCAACGATGCGCTCGGCGACGTAGCGGGTCACCCGGTCGGCTACAATCTGCATCTTCGGCGATTCGGCCAGCACCACGCGGCCGTTGCGGGTATCCTTGACGAAGCGGTAGGTGCGCCGGTCGCGCCCCATGGCGACGTGGCTGACCGCGTCGATCCACAGCCGCGGCTGCAGGCCCGACGAGATGGTGAAGTCGAAGCAGTCGACGTCGGCCGGCACTTCGGCGAAGACCGGCGCCAGCTCGGCGGCGAGGAGCTGCAACCGGACCCGCGTCGCCTCGCGCAGCTCGACGACGACGTCGTCGCGATCCGCCGCGGCGTTCTTCACCTCGCGGATCGCGTCGGACAGTTTTCGGATCTGGGCGGCCGGTTGCTGGCCGTCGGCCCTGTCGTTCGCCAAGGTCTGCTCCGGTTCGAGCGTGCGTCAGCAATATAGTTAACAGAATCCTGCGCCGAAACCAGCGCGTTCGATGTAGGCGCTTTCCTGCCGGGGAGATGCGAGCAAATCGGGCATAAGGCTTACCCCCACCCCTAACCCCTCCCCACAAGGGGGAGGGGACTGGCTCGCATCGCCGAGCGGCGCCAGCCGTCAATCGTTTCGCGCGGCATGGCAGCGGCAAAGTTCCCCTCCCCCTTGTGGGGAGGGGTTAGGGATGGGGGTATTGGGCTAGGCAACGCTTCCAGAATTTTCGTATGCGATTGCCCGGCGGTGAGGGAGCTGAAACCCGCGGACGGGACGCCGTTGGCCTACCTTGCTCCGACGATGCGGTTCACCGCCGACACCACCGCCTCGAGAGAAGCGCCGACGATGTTGGTGCTGATGCCGGCGCCGAACAGCGTGCCGCCGGGATGCTCCATCTCGACATAGGAGATCGCCGCGGCGTTGGAGCCGTGCTGGATGGAGTGCTCGGAATAGTCGCGCACCGAGATGGCCAGCCCGACATGCCGCGACAGCGCGTCGACGAAACCGTCGACCGGGCCGTTGCCGGAGCCGCGGATCGTCACCTCCCTGCCGCCGTCCAAAATGGTCGCCTCGACGATGCGCCGGCCCTTCACCTCGGTGTCGGGATAGGTCTGGTGGTCGACGAACTTAAGCCGCCCGTCGGGCTGGTCGATATAGACCTCGCGGAAGCGCTCGTAGATGCGCTTGGCCGACAGTTCCTTGCCTTCGGCGTCGGTGATCGCCTGGATGTCCTTGGAGAACTCGACCTGCAGGCTGCGCGGCAGATTGAGCCCGTAATCGGCCTGCAGCACATAGGCGATGCCGCCCTTGCCGGACTGCGAGTTGATGCGGATGATCGCCTCGTAGCTGCGGCCGACATCCTGCGGGTCGATCGGCAGGTACGGCACTTCCCACAGCGCCTTGTTCGCCGTCCTGATCGCCTTCATGCCCTTGTTGATGGCGTCCTGGTGCGAGCCGGAGAAGGCGGTGTAGACCAGCTCGCCGACATAGGGATGCCGCTCGGGGATCTTGAGCTGGTTGGAATATTCGTAGACGTCCTTCATCCGGTTGATGTCGGAGCAGTCGAGCATGGGATCGACGCCCTGCGTGTACATGTTGAGCGCCAGCGTCACGACGTCGACATTGCCGGTGCGCTCGCCATTGCCGAACAGCGTGCCCTCGACGCGGTCGGCGCCTGCCATCAGGGCGAGCTCGGTGGCGGCGATGCCGGTGCCGCGGTCGTTGTGCGGATGCAGCGAGATGATCAGGTTGTCGCGGTTGTCGAGATGACGGATCATCCATTCGATCTGGTCGGCATAGATGTTGGGCGTCGCCATCTCGACGGTCGAGGGCAGGTTGACGATCAGCCTGTTCTCGGGCGTCGGCTTCACGATCTCGGCGACGGCGTTGCAGATCTCCAGCGCCACCTCCAGCTCGGTGCCGGTAAAGCTCTCCGGCGAATATTGGAAGCGGAAGCCGCCGCCGGACTTGGCCGCCATGTCGGTGATCATCTTGGCGGCGTCGGTGGCGATCTGCTTGATGCCGGCGACGTCCTTCTGGAAGACGACGCGGCGCTGCAGCTCGCTGGTCGAGTTGTAGAAATGCACGATCGGGTTTTTCGCGCCCTGCAAGGCCTCGAAGGTGCGGGTGATCAGCTCTGGCCGGCACTGCACCAGCACCTGGAGCGACACGTCGTCCGGCACGTTGCCATCCTCGATGCACCAGCGGGCGAAGTCGAAGTCGGTCTGCGAGGCCGACGGGAAGCCGATCTCGATCTCCTTGAAGCCCATGTCGAGCAGGAGCTGGAACATGCGCGCCTTGCGCTCGTGGCCCATCGGGTCGACCAGCGCCTGGTTGCCGTCGCGCAGGTCGACGGAGCACCAGATCGGCGCCTTGTCGATGCGTTTTGACGGCCAGGTGCGGTCGGGCAGGCCGACGAGCGGATAGGGTTCGTATTTGGCCGCGGCGTTCGGCATGCCGTGCGCGGCGCGGATGCGGGTGGTCTGGTTCATCTTGCTTCTCTCTGCGCTTCAGCCGCGGACATGGCGTCCGGCGAAGCTCTGAAGTGTTTTGCTGACTGGAGTGCGACTGGCAAGGAGCTGAGCCGCCCTCGGCGGCGCAACGACCGCCGGGCGCTCCTTCAGCGGGCCCGGCGGTCGCCGATAAGGCCGAGAAGCAGGATCGCGGAGGAGAGGGCGCGCAAGGTCGCCGACGCAAAGGCGCCGGTGCGGTGGGCTGCGCTGTCCGCGGACGGGTTCATGGGCGGCTTGATACAGGAGCGGGAGGGGAGAGGCAAGGGTATGCGGGTTGTCGATCGTCAGCGGATTGAGGGTGTTGCATCACTCCCCCTCGAAATCAAAGTCCTGTTCATTTTCCAGATATGGGTCCTTTTGGCGGCCGTGCCGCATGTTCAGAATATGCACCTCCGTGCCTCTGATCTGGTAGTCGAGAACATAGTCGTCCACGACAAGGCGGCGAAGGTCTCTGATCGGCAAGAATCGCTCGGCGCCTACCATCAGAAAATCACCCAGCAGCCTTGCCGCATCCCGCATTCTGAGCGTCAGGCGCTTTGCGGCCGAGTTGCTGTGCCGCTGTAAATATGCCCTCTCGGCCACCAGAAAATCTCTGACTCTCCGAGAGATGACGACTTTCATCAGGCTGCGTTGCTTCTTGCGCCAGAATCCAATTCGTCGAGGACGTCGTTCAGATCGTAGGAATCGCCCTCGGCAATCTGCCGCTGTCCATCGGCGGCATGCAAGATATCCCTGCCTTCTGAAGCCAGATAGGCCTTCATGGCGCGAACCATCACCCAACTGCGGCTGCGTTCGGTCACCTTTGCGATCATTTCGATCTCGCCAAGCACGTCGAGAGGTATCCGCAACGTCACTGGGTCCGATAGATTTCTCTGATTTGACATCTCTTTTTCCTGATTTTGTAATACATCCTATCCCTTTTTGCAGTTTCCGACAATCCGCCTTGCGTCTCGCCGTCTTGATGCCGCCGGCGCATGGGACTATCAGCGGCATCCGCGGCGAGCCGCCGCCTGACAAATGCTTCAGCGAAACCGGACAGCCGGCCTTGCCCTCCTTGCGACGAAGCTTCGATGCGCTCTTGGAGCGCCGTACCACGGCGATACCCACGGCTGCACTGACAGCGGACGAAAGGCTGGCGCTGGTCGGCCGGCATGGCGATTTCTCACTGGCCTATTCGACCGCCGTCCAGGACGACCTGCGCTATTTCGGCGATGCCTCCGGCTACATCGCCTTCGGCAGCAAGATGGGCAGCGCGGTGGCGCTGGCCGATCCGGTGGCGGCGCCGGACGCGCGTGCAAAACTGATCCGCGACTTCGTGCGCGCGGCCGGCAATCCGTGCTTCGTGCAGATCGGCGAGGCGACGGCGCGGGAGCTTTCCGCGCTGGGCTACAAGGTCAACCGCATGGGCGTCGATACGCGGCTGATGCTGTCGCCGCAGACCTTTGCCGGCCGCCGCAACGAGACGGTGCGCTATTCCGAACGCTGGCTGTTCAAGAACGGCTATGCGATCATCGAGGATGCCGGCGACCAGGCCTCGCTCGACCAGATCAAGCAGCTTTCGGAGCGCTGGCGGGCCGGGCGCATCGTCAGCCACCGCGAGATGCGCTTCCTCAACCGGCCGTTCCGGCCCCAGCTCGGCCTGGGCATGCGCCGCTTCCTGCTGATCGATCCGCAAGGCGTCGCGATTGCCGTGCTCGACTTCGACCCGATCGCCGGGGACGGCCGCAGCGTCGGCTACACCACCTCGTTCAAGCGCAAGCTGCCCGGCACGACGCCGCATGCCGAGATCGGCCTGACCAAATTCGCCGCCGACCGATTCCGCGACGAGGGCCTGGCGTTCGTGACGCTCGGCCTGTCGCCGCTCGCGGCCATCGAGGAAAGTGGCTTCGCCGAGAGCGCCGTGCTGCGCGGCGCGATGCGGCGGCTGTTCTCGTCCTCCTGGATCAACCGCCGCATCTTCAACCTGGAGGGTCAGGCGGCGTTCAAGCGGCGCTTTCACGGCACCGAGGAGCCGGTCTACGTCGCCTTCAGACGGCTGTCGCCGATGCAGATGCTGGCGATCCTGCGCCTCAGCAAGGCTTTCTGACGGCGCCCGGTCAGGGTTTCACGGCGCGGGCCACCAGTCTTGCCAGTGCCGGGCCGAACAGCAGCACGAAGATCAGCCTTGCCGACTGCAACGCCATGATCAGCGACAGGTTCACGTTGCTCGACGCGGCGGCGATGATGGCGACCGAATCCAGCCCGCCCGGACTGGTGGCGAGATAGGCGGTCAGCGGGTCGATGCCGAGCTCGTGGCTGAGCAGCCACGCGATGCCGCCGCAGAACGCCATCAGCAGCAGGATCGACAGCGTGACCTGCGGCAGGACGCGCACCGCGTGCACCACGACGGCGCGGGTGAAGTTCAGCCCGATCGCCCAGCCGACCACCGCATAGCTCGCCGCCTTCAGCCATTCCGGGATCTGGAACGGCACGCCGGCGCCGAGATGCAGCGCCATGGCGATCAGCACGGCGCCGAGGAAATAGGGCGAGGGCAGGCGGACGGCCTTGCCGATGAACCCGGCCACGGCGGCGACAGCCAGCGTGGCGGCCAGCGCCGGCCAGTCGAGCGGCGGGAACCAGGCATGGGCCGGAACGCCGGGCGCCGGGGCATCGACCCACAGCCGCGCCACGAAGGCGGCGGCGAGCGTCACCATGACGACGCGCAGATACTGCATGAAGGCGACCAGCCGGGCGTCGGCCCCGAAAGCCTCAGCCATCAGCACCATGGCCGTTGCCCCGCCGGGCGCCGAGCCCCAGACGGCGGTCGAGCCCGGCAGGATGCCAAGACGGCTGATCGACCAGCCGAGAAAGCTCGAGGCGACAAGCGTCGAGCCCACCGAGAACAGGATGATCGGCCAGGCGGTCAGGAAGGACTTGAAGATGGTGATGTCGATCGAGGTGGCGACCAGGCAGCCGACCACCGCCTGTCCGACGCCGAAGATCGGGCGCGGCATGCGGATCGTCGCGCCGGCGGCGCCGGCGCAGACGGCGATCAGCATAGGGCCGATCAGCGCGGCGGCGGGGAAGTCGATGCCGGTGAGCAGCAGCAACAGAACGGCCGAGCCGGCTGCCAGCAGGCACCATTGCAGCGGCTTGGGCAGATTGGTGAGGGGACCTGGAAGCGGCGCGGCGGGGGAAGGGGCCATGGCTCCTTCTAGACCGTTGCGGGGCCGGCTGTCAGCCCGTGCAGGCATTTCCTTCCGCCGGACAGGACGATCGCATAGGGAGTTTGCGGACACGTTGCCCGGCGCGGTACCCCCACCCCTAACCCCTCCCCACAAGGGGGAGGGGACCGGCTTGCGTCACGGCTAGGCGCAAATCCTCGATGGTTTTGCGTAGCATGGCGGCAGCAAGTCCCCCTCCCCCTTGTGGGGAGGGGTTAGGGGTGGGGGTATTCCATATGCGATTGGCTCTGCCGGAGACGGCCGCCGCGGCCGCCGGTGCCTACCCGCCGCTGATCGCGGTCAGCACGAACACCTCGGCCTCCGGCCGCAGCGGCGTGTCGAGCCGGGCGCGCTCGCCGCCGATGAAGATGTTGATGTGCCGGCGCACCGCCGGCGTGGTGTCGCACAGCCGGTCGCGCATACCCGGCCAGCGGGCGTTCAGCGCATCGATCATCTCGCCGACCGTTCGCGCCTCGACCTCCAGCCGGCGCGGCGATCCGGGGAAAAGGTCCACCAGCGGTCCCGGCAGCCGCACGGTGACGCGGCAGGTGTTTCGGAGCGTGTCCATCGCGGGGCCTCCTGCCGCTATCGGTCGACCACCAGCGTTTCCACCGACAGCACGGTCGGCAGGTGCTCGGCGATCGCCGTCCAGCTCTCGCCTTCGTCGGCGCTGGCGAAGACCGAGCCGGAGCTGGTGCCGAAATAGACGCCCGCCGGCTCCAGCCGGTCGGTTGCCATCGCCTGGCGCAGCACGCCGAAATAGGCGTTCTTCTGCGGCAGCCCCTCGCGCAGCGCCTGCCAGCTCCTTCCGGCATCGCGGGTGCGCCACACCGCGGCACTTGCGTCCGGCACATAGCGGCCGGCCGAGTCGCCGTTGAGCGGCAGCAGGAACAGCGTGTCGGGATCGCTGGGATGCGCGGCCGCAGGGAAACCGAAGGTCGAGGGCAGGCCCGCCTCGATGCTCCGCCATTCCTTGCCGCCATCCTCGCTGACATACATGCCGCAGTGGTTCTGCTGGTAGAGCCGCTCCCCCGTGCCGGGCGCCATCACCAGGCAGTGCACGCACTGGCCGAATTCCGGATAGTTTTCGCCCTCGGGCAGGAAGTCGGCGCGGGTGCCGCGGTTGCGCGGCTCCCAGGTTTCTCCGCCGTCGCCGGTGTAGAAGACACCGGCCGCCGAGATGCCGACCCAGATGCGGCCCTCGTCCTCGGGATGCGGCACCAGCGAATGCAAGATCAGCCCGGCGCCGCCCGGCTCCCAGCGCTCGCGCGTCGGATGGTTCTGCAGGCCCCCCATCTGCGTCCAGCTCCGGCCGCCATCGTCGCTGCGGAACAGGCCGGCCGGCTGCACGCCGGCGTAAAGGCTGCCGTTGCGCGCCGCCAGGCTCCACACCGCCTTCACCGGCTCCTTGCCGGTCTCGTAGGCCAGCCCCTCGCTCGAATGCGTCCAGGTCTTCCCGAGATCGGTCGACTTCCACACCGCCGGGCCGAACCATTCGTTGCCGCCGCCGGCGTAGATCGTGCCGGTGCGGGAATCGGCCACGACATGGTTCATCGGCCATGTCTCGCAGAACGGGCCTTTCAGCTCCCAGCCTTTCCGCTGCCCGTCGCTCTCGGCGATGAAGGCGCCCTTCTTAGTTCCCAGAAGCACAAGGGTTTTCTGTGTCACGTCAACGTCCTCCGCGCGATCACTGGCGGCCGTCGTCTCCAGTCGGGCCGCGAAGGCGATGGCCTCGCTCTTCGGAGCGAGGACGAAAGGCGGCGTTCGGAACCGACATCGCCGCGGCGTTTTTAGCATTTTTTTCCAACTGCCGCAGCGCTGGTGACCCATCCCGGCGCGTCCGGCGGGGATGGACGGCGTCAGCCTTCGATCACGACCGATGCGGCGGAACGCGTCGCCGGGCCGTGATTCACCGCCTCGACATTGTTGCTGTCGGGATCGAGCACGTAGGCCGCATAATAGCCCGGATGATAGCGGCGCTCGCCCGGCGCGCCGTTGTCGCGGCCGCCGGCGGCGAGGGCGGCCGCATGAAAGCGGTGCACGGTTTCGCGATCTCCGGCCTGGAAGGCGAGATGGATGGGTGCCGGCCCGTGCCCCGGCTCCGCATCGATGAAGAACTCGTCGAAGGTGAAGAAGCCGGGCCCGTCCTGGATCGTGGCGCCGCTGTCCAGCGCGTCCAGAACGGCCTTGTAGAAGGCCTTGCTGGCTTCCAGATCCCTGACATGCAGGTGCAGGTGGTCGATCAGTCTGCCGCGATGGTACTGCATGACGCTTGCCTCCGTTGATGCGGCGACAACGCGTAATCCAGATCAAGGTTCAGGCGAACGGCACGGCGCTGGTTCCGGGCGGCAGCTTCGCCTCGTCGTCCGGCTCGACATGGATGAGCACGCGTACCGACGGGATTTCCGCCTTCAGCGCATCCTCGATGCGGTCGCAGATGACATGGCTTTCGCGCACCGGCATGTCGCCGTCGACGATCAGGTGGAACTCTATGAAGGTGGCGCGGCCGGCGGTGCGCGTCTTCAGGTCGTGCACCTCCATGGCGCCCCTGGAATTCGCCGAGATGATGGCGCGGATGTGCATGTTGTCTTCGAGCGGCACCGCCTTGTCCATCAGGCCGCTCAGCGAGCCGCTGATCACCTGCCAGCCCTGGTAGAGGATGTTGAGGGCGACCAGGATCGCCAGCAGCGGGTCGAGGATGCCGTAGCCCGTCAGCACGGCGCCGACGAGGCCGGCGATGACGCCGAGCGAGGTGACGACGTCGGTCATGATGTGCCGGCCGTCGGCGACCAGCGCCGGGCTCCTGTCCTGCCGGCCGACACGGATGAGCATCCATGCCCAGCCGGCATTGATCAGGGCGGCAAAGCCGTTGACCGCAAGGCCCTCCCACGGCTGTTGCAGCGGCTTCGGATCGAGCAGCGCGTCCCAGGCGGCAGCCACGACCATCAGCGCGGCCACGACGATCAGCACGCCCTCCAGCACCGCCGAAAAATACTCGGCCTTGTGGTGGCCGTGCTGGTGGTCGCTGTCGGCGGGCTTCTGGCTGACCTTAATCGCCCAGAAGGCGGCGAACGAGGCGATGACGTTGACGATCGATTCCAGCGCGTCGGAGTAGAGCGCCACCGAGCCTGTCATCCGCCAGGCGAGCGTCTTCAGGCCGAGCACGCCGAATGCGACGGCGATCGACCAGAAGGCGAGGGAGGTGACGCGCTGCTTGGACGGCATGGCGCCTAGTCGAGGAAGAGATGGCCGGGAAATGGCCAGAGGGGATTGTCGCGGCAGGCCTCGCACCATCGGGCAGAATGCAGGGGGACGCCGGGCGCTGCCGTGGCGACCCCACCCGGCCGCTGCGCGGCCACCCTCCCCTCGAGGGGGAGGGAAGGCTGCCGCCCAGTCACGCCGCCTTGTCCTTGGCCTTGCGCGGCAAATGCGCCACGACGTTCTCGATCATGCGCATGCCGGCATTGCCGCCCAGCGTCATGATCGATTCCGGGTGGAACTGCACGGCGGCGATCGGCTCCTTGCGGTGCTCGAAGGCCATGATCACGCCGTCCTCGGTCTCGGCGGTCACGACGAAATCGTCCGGCAGCCGAACCGGGTCGGCGAAGATCGAATGGTAGCGGCCGACCGTCACCTCCTTGGGCAGCCCGGAGAAGATGACGCCCGGCTTCGACACGCGGATGCGCGACGGCTTGCCGTGCATCGGCACATGCAGGTGCCGGAGCTCGCCGCCATAGGCCTCGGCCAGCGCCTGCAGGCCGAGGCAGACGCCGAAGATCGGCAGGTCGCGCTGGCGTGCCTTGCGGATCGTGGCAGCGCAGTCGAAATCCTTCGGAGAGCCGGGGCCGGGTGAAAGCACCACGAGATCCGGCTTCAGCCGGTCGAACAGTTCCTCCGGCACCGGCGTGCGCACGGTCGAGACGGTGGCGCCGGTCTGGCGAAAATAATTGGCCAGCGTGTGGACGAAGGAGTCCTCGTGGTCGACGAGCAGGATGGTGACGCCGTCGCCGACGCGCGCGGTGCTGCGGTCGCCCGCCGCCGCGTTGCCGGCCCTGGCGTCCCTGATGGCGGAAAGCATGGCGGAGGCCTTCAGTTCGGTTTCTGCTTCTTCCTCTTCCGGAACGCTGTCGAAGAGCAATGTGGCGCCGGCGCGCACCTCGGCGACGCCGTCCTTGATGCGGATGGTCCGGAGCGTCAGGCCGGTGTTCATGTCGCCGTTGAAATGCACCATGCCGATCGCCCCGCCATACCAGGCGCGCGGGCTCTTCTCGTTCTTCTCGATGAAGCGCATGGCCCACAGTTTCGGCGCGCCGGTGACGGTGACCGCCCAGGCGTGGCTCAAAAAGGCGTCGAACGCGTCCATGCCCTCGCGCAGCCGCCCCTCGATGTGGTCGACCGTGTGGATCAGCCGCGAATACATCTCGATCTGGCGACGGCCGATGACCCGCACCGAGCCCGGCTCGCACACCCGCGACTTGTCGTTGCGGTCGACGTCGGAGCACATGGTGAGCTCCGACTCGTCCTTCTTGGAGTTCAGCAGCTTGAGGATCTGCTCCGAATCCGAGATGGCGTCGTCGCCGCGCTTGATCGTGCCGGAAATCGGGCAGGTCTCGACACGCCGGCCGTTGACGCGCACGAACATCTCCGGCGAGGCGCCGATCAGATATTCGTTCTCGCCGAGATTGATGAAGAAGGAATAGGGCGACGGGTTGATCGCCTTCAGCCGCCGCGAGATCTCCGACGGCAGCGACTCGCAGCGCTCGTAGAACATCTGGCCGGGAACCACCTCGAACAGGTCGCCGCGGCGAAAGCTTTCCATCGCCTTCTCGACCAGCTCGGCATATTCGCCGGGCTCGTGGTCGCCGCGCGGCGGGATGCGGTCGGCCGGGCGGAACGGCTCGGCCTCGCCCTCGCGCGGCAGGCCGGCGGTGTCGAAACCCTTGCCGGAATAGTCGTAGCGGTCGTGCCAGGCTTTCGCCGAATGATGGTCGACGACCAGGATCTCGTCCGGCAGGAACAGCACGAGGTCGCGCTGGCTCTCCGCCCGCTTCAGCGACTGCTCGACCGGGTCGAACTGGAAGGCGAGGTCGTAGCCGAAGGCGCCGTAGAGGCCGAGATTGGAATCCTGGTCGGTGTGGAAGAGTTTCGTCAGCGCGCGCAGCACCGTGAAGACCGAGGGAACGCGCGAGCGCTCCTCCTCGGTGAAGACGCGGCCGGGCTCGGCGATGGTCAGTGCCAGCCGGCGTTCCGTGGTCTGCGTCAGCGTCAAATCCTTCTCGGCGAGCAGCGTCTGCGCGATCACCGGCAGCAGCGCCTCGCCGCGGCGGTTCAGCGCCTCGATGCGCATGGAGCGGCCGCGTGCCGAGACCACCAGCGGCGGGTCGACGATCGCCGTGTCCCAGCGCGTGTAGCGGCCGGGATATTCGTAGTTGGAGGAGAAGACCGCGCCGCGCCGGCTATCCAGCGCGTCGACATAGGCTTCGATGGCCCCGGCATAGGGCGTGTCGTGGCGCTGGCGCACGATCGTTATGCCGCCCGCCGTCACGAATTTCTCGGCACCGTTGTCGAGGATCTCGACCGACATCCCTCATCTCCATCCGTTGTGCCGAGGGGTTCGGACCGGCATCAAAAACAAATGGCCGCCCGGACATCTCCTGCGGCCACCTCCTTTTGTCACGCATGCGCGCTTCGTCGGGCCGCTGTCAGCTGCCCCACCACCAGATGGTCTTGATCGAACGCATGTGCATGGCGATTCCAATAGCTGCGAACGGATGGCTGGGCAAGCGGATTCCGGCACCATTTGACCCCGCATATCCTTCTCCTTCGTCCCTTGAAGGAATCTTCGGCGCCGATGCTTAGAGATGTCACGAAGGGTCTAAAGCAAATTTAACGGTTGCCGCCTCGTGATGAAGGATGGTTTGGAGGATCGAAAACCATCGATGACCTTGCGGGGCGCTTCACGGGCCGCCGCCGCCGTTCTCGCCGGCCGCGCCTTCGATTGGCTGTCGTCGGCACCCACGCGGGAGAGCGCCAGGGTGCGCGCCCGTCTGGTCGACACGCTCTACGAACGCAAGGCGTTCGTCTGGTTCGGCTCGGTCAGCGTGCTCATGCTCGCGGTATCGGCCGCCGTCCTCACCGACGAGGTGTGGCCCTGGTACTGGCTGGCGGCCGATCTCGCGCTGCTCGCCTTCCGGCTGCGGGTGATCGAGCTGTGCGAGAAGGCCAAGGTCGCGCACGCACCGCGTCCGGTGCGCCGTCTGATGGCAGCCGGGACGGCCTGGTGCCTGGTCCTCGGCCTGGGCTCGGGAACCTGCGTGATCGCCGGCCCGCCGGCCCTGGCCATGCTGGCGGGCGTCAACGTCGCGGCCGTCGTCGGGGCGATCTCGTCGCGCAACGCCGCCACCCCGCGTTATGCCATGCTGGCGATCGCCTGCGTCAGCCTGCCGTTTGCGGTATCGACGCTGTTCTCGCCGATCCCCGGCGCCTTCCTCGTCGGGCTGCAGTTTCCGCTCCACATCGCTGGCATCGTCGTCATCCTCGTCCGCAACTACGAGAGCCATGTCAGGCTGGTGCGGGCCGAGATGCGCAACCGGCACCTTGCCCGCACCGATGCGCTGACCGGTCTGTCGAACAGGGCGGCGCTCACCGAGGCGCTGGCGGCGCTTTGCGCCGGCCTTTTCGCCAAGGGTGCGCAGCGCCGCGAGAGCTTCGCCGTGCTCAGCATGGATCTCGACGGCTTCAAGGCCGACAACGACCGCCACGGCCATGCCGTCGGGGATGCGCTGCTGGTCAGGGTGGCGGACCGGCTGCAGCGCGGTGTGCGCCCGCACGACCAGGTGTTCCGTCCGGGCGGCGACGAGTTCGTGGTGGTGATGCCCAACGCCACGCCGGAAGAGGCGGATTATGTCGCGCGGCGGCTGATCGAGAAGCTGTCGTCTCCCTTCCAGATCGGCACCGAAGTCAAGGCGTCGGTCGGCGTGAGCATCGGCAGCGCCTTGGCTCCAGTGGACGGCCTCACGCCCGACGCGCTGCTCGCCCATTCCGACCATGCGCTCTATGTGGCGAAGCGGTCGGGAAAAGGGCGCTATTTGCCCTATGCGGCGGCGCTTTAGATGGCGGGATGGAGCGAGGCGCGGGAACCGCAGGGGACAGTTTATTTTGTTTCCGCCCACGCCAGCCTCGAAGCGGCAGTGCCATTCTGCGGAAAAAAATAAACTGTCCCCGGCCCTTATCCGAGACTTGCCCGGCTCGGGCCAAGCTGAAGAAAACAACGGGCGTCGCTCAGGGGCAAAATTTTATCCCCTCCCTTTCAACTTCGCGCATACTCGCCGTGAAAGCCGCTCCCTGCGGGAACTTGGTGCGCACCGGGTATCAGGAGGGAGCGTCGGCGCCGGGTCGGCCGCGCAAACGGTAGCGCGGCTGGCGTGAGCTGGAGACCCGGGCCCCAGCCGCGAAGGTCGCGCGAATGCGGGCTAGCGGACGGGCAAGAACGCCGGCGGGGCGCGGGTCACCGCGCCACGTACTTAATTTGAGAGGCTCGGCCCCGCGCCCCGCTTCCCGCACTTCTCCCGCACGGGAGATTCAATGGCCAGGGCCGAAGGGCAGCGTGGCGAGGATGAAGGCTGGGATGATGTTTGCCTCCCTCCCCGGGGGGCAGGGCAATCGCATATGCCGATGATGATCTTCATTCCGGGGCCGCGCAGCGGAACCCGGAATCCAGAGCGTTGGTGTCGAAGGAAAGCGACCTCGCAAATATCCAGGAACTTCGAGCAACGTCGGCACTCTGGATTCCGGGTTCCGCTGCGCGGCTCCGGAATGACGACGCAGAGCTGTCTGCCGCTCCTATACAACTCATATGCGATAGCTCTGCCCATAAGGGGCAGGGGCAGGTGGCCCGATGGCGGGTGTTTTGTCGGTCGCGGCGCGTGACCGGTCAGTCCTCCAGCGCGCCTTGCCGCGCGGTCGCGCTCGGGCCGTTGCCCACCAGCTTCAACAAATCCTCGCCGGCATGGGTCGTGCGCCGGCACACGCGCGTGAGGATGGTGCCCGACTGCGGCGCGAACACGTCGGTGCAGCCGCCGTCCTCGCCGGCCGCCTGGACGATGGTGGCCAGCCTGTCGCCGCGCCGGACCCGGTCGCCGGGGATGACGTCGAACAGGATGGCGCCGGCGCATGGAGCGGTCACCACGTCGATGTGTTCGATCGGCGCGACCCGACCGGCAAACGGTCCGGGCGAGGCGAGGGTCGGGTCCTCGATCACGCCGCGCGCCACGAGCAGCCGGTACAGCCCTTCGGCATCCGCCGACGCCAGCTTGCGGTCGACATCGAGCAGGCCGCGATATTCGACCGTGGTCACGACCCGGCGGTCGAGACGGGCCTCGCCCGCAGGCATCAGCAGGTAAGGATGCAGGGAGGCTTCGTCGAAGGAGGCACCGGAAGAACCTTCCCACAGGATCACCGCCGCCACGCCCATCGCCGCGGCGCAGTCGGCCATGGCTGGCCAGAGCGTGCTGGGCACGTAGAGATAGTCGACGCCCTCGTCGTCGCAGTGCAGGTCGAGCACGATGTCGTGCCCCATCGACAGGGCGACCAGCCGCTGCTTCAGCCGCTGGTCCACCGTGCCGCCCGCGCTCTCCGCCAGGGCGGCCTCGGGCCGGTCGAGCAGCGGGAAATGCCGGTTGAAGTTGTCGCGGGTGCCGAGATGGAAGCGCCCCTGGATCTGGCCGAAGTGGTACTGGGCGCGGCCGACCGGGTTGGCATGCGGTACCACCGTGAGGCGGCCGCGCAGCCGGCCCTCCGCCTCGGCCTTGCGCAGCAGCGGCATCAGCGCGTCGATGGCGACGGTGCCGGGCAGCTCGCCGGCATGCAGCGCCGCCTGGATGTAGGCGGCGGGCGCGGCTTCGTCCGTTCCCTCGAAGCGGAACACGGGGAAGAAGTAGGCGACGCCCTCGGTGTCGCCCAAAATGGTCTCGATGCTCTTCTGCATTGGTGTCACCCGACGAAAGCCGGGCGACAATGGCCGGTCCGGAAGCGGCCCGCAACGGCCGTGGCATGCGATCGGGTGGGCCAGCCGGGGCACAAGGGGAGGGCGGCGGCCGGAGCCGCCGCGCTCCGATGGCGATCAATTCACCGCGGCAATGGTGCCGAGCCGCAGGAACAGCGTCTCGCCGGAAGAATCGTCCACGCCGTCATTGTCGGTGACGACGAAGGCGTTGCCGGCCGCGTCGATGGTGAAACCCTCGATCTTGTCGACCACATAGCCGTTGGTCGCCGACTTGAGGTCGGGCAGCAGGTCGCGCACCAGCGTCTTGTCGACCACCGGCAATTCGCCGTCGAGCGGCGCCGGCTTGAAGGCGTCGAGCGATACCGCATAGAGCCTCTTCACCTTCGCCGCGTCGCCGATCAGGTTGTCGCGCTCGATGACGTAGAGCTTGCCGTCATGGGCGGTGATCTCCGACAGGCCGATCCAGCCGGCCTCGGTGGCGTCGAGCGGATAACGCACGCCCGACCAGTCCTTGGTCGCCGGCTTGTAGGCGAGCAGTTTGGTCTGGCCCTTGGGATCATCCTTCCACCCGCGCTGGACAGCCATCACCAGCGTCAGCTCGTCGCCCGAGCCGATGGTGGTGATGCCTTCGAGGCCGAAGCGGGTCTCGCCGGCGAGCAGCGCGGCCGGAAACGGGATCTCCTTGTCGATCGCGCCGTTGCCGTCGACATGGAAGATGCCGTGCGGCGTCATCTTGGCGCTATCCCCTTCATTGGCCAGCCAGAAGCCGCCCTCGCCGTCGGCGACGATGCCTTCGAGGTCGAGCTTTTGCGCCGGATGGCCGCCGCGGGTAACGACGGTCTTGCCGGTGATGAGGGCCGGCGTCTGGCTGGCGTCGATGGTGAAGATCGACGGGGCCGCCGAATAGACCGAATCCGACACCGCGTAGAGTTTGCCGACAGCCGCCGGATCGGCGGCGAGGCCGGAGAGCGCGCCCCAGCCGAGCGGCGTACCATCCTCGTTCGGCTGGGCGACGATCATCGGATAGGTGGCGGGGCCTTCGGCGCGCTCGTAGACCATGACGTGCGAACGAGCGAGATTGTCCTCGCCGAGGTCGGTCTCGTTGGCGGTGATCAAAAGGTTGCGCGACGGAATGGCGACCAGCCCTTCCGGCCCGATGCCGGACGGCAGCACCTGCGCGAATTCCGGCACCGCGCCGGTGTCCTTGTATACGCCGATCAGCGAGCCGCGCTCGGAAGCGACGAAGAACAGGTTGTCGTCGCCGAAGGCGGCGGCCTCGAGACCTTCCGGCTCGTTGCCCTTCTTGTTGCGGTGCTCGGGATAGTGGCCGACTTTTGCGACCTCGTATTCGAAAGCCGGACCGGATTCGTAGACGACCTCGCCCTTCCTGCTGAAGATGGTGAAGCCGCGCGTGCCGCCCTTGTAGTCGCCTTCGTTGGCGACGACGAGCCGGTCGTTGTCGAGCCACTTCACCGCGTCGGGCTCGCGCGGCGTGGCCTTGACCTGGCCGTCGAAGGACAAGGCGCCGTCCTTCCTGGTGTCGACCTTGTCGAGCTCGACCGATCCAGCCGAGAAATGCCCGACGATCCTGGCCGAAGGGGCGTCGACGATGGCCATGTGGTTGTTCTCCTGCAGCGTCACGGCGATCTCGTCGGCGTCGTTGAAGGAGACGAATTCCGGCTCGGGATCCTCCGGCGCCACCTCGGCGAGACCGGTGAGCTCGACGGTCTTCATGCCGGCGCAGTCCGGCACGCCGTCCTTCAGCGGAAGAATTTTCAGGTTGCCGGCGGGCATCTGCGGGATCTCGCCGTCGTTCAAGTCCTCGTCGCGCTCGTTCTCGATGGCGATGGCAAGCCATGCCTTGTCCCTGCTGACGGCGACCGAGTCCGGCTGGCCGCCGAGATCGCAGGCGGCTTCGACCGTCTTGCCGGCGAGATCGATCACCGACAGATTGCCGGAGGGCTCGGCCTTCGATTTGGACGTGTTGACGCCGGCCAGCACCTTGCCGCCGACCACGACAACCGATGTCGGCTCGCCGTCGATCTTCACATAGCCGCCGGCCTTCGGCGCCTTGGGATCGGTGATGTCGATGATGCCGATTCCGCCATGCGGGCTGTCGGAATAGACCAGCGTGTTGCCGTCCTCGCTGGCGGCAATGATCTCGGAGGAGGTGGGCGACTTGCGGTCGGCTTCCGGCAGGTTTTCGGCCACGGCGAAGGTGGCGACGCGGTTGAACATCATATCGGCATGGGCGGGCAAGGCGGCGGAGGCGAGCAGCGTCGCCGTCAGCGCGAGCAGGCGCGGTTTCGTGGACATGGAGTCTCCCCTGAAATCTGGATGCCCGACCGCTTTGGGCGTGCGCTGTTGCAGCGCGATGACGGTCCGGTGACGGTTCGATGACAGTGCCCGCCGGTGCGATGTGGCCACCGTCCTGGCCCAGCGACCCGTGCCGTCAGCGCGTTGACACGCTGTCGGGAAAGTCGGTTCATCGGGCATGTTTCGGCCCAGCCGAGTGCACGCAACAGGGACGATGATGATGAGCAAGCAGATCGAACAGGCGAAGACGTTCCGGGCGCTTCACGTGAAGGGCGATCCGGTCGTCCTCTACAACATCTGGGACCCGGGCAGCGCCAAGGCCGTCGCCGCGGCGGCCGCGAAGGCGATCGCGACGGGGAGCTGGCCGGTTGCGGCGGCCTTCGGCTTCGCCGATGGGGAAAAGATCCCTCTCGATCTTGCGCTGGACAACATCCGGCGCATCGTCGCGGCAGTCGACTTGCCGGTGACGATCGACCTGGAGGGCGGCTACGGTGTAGAGCCGGCGGCCGTCGCGGCGACGGCGACACGGGCGCTCGAGGCCGGCGCGGTCGGCTTCAATTTCGAGGACCAGGTCGTCGGCGGAAGCGGCCTCCACGACATCGCGGTGCAGGTGAAGCGGATCGCCGCCATCAAGGAGGCGGTCGACGCTTCGGGCATCCCGGCTTACATCAACGCGCGGACCGACATTTTTCTGAAGGCCAAACCGGACGAGCACAGCCCGGAATTGCTGGACCACGCGATCGAGCGGGCCAGAGCCTACGAGCAGGCCGGCGCCACCGGCTTCTTCGCGCCCGGCGTCGGCGACGAGCGCCTGATCGAAAGGCTATGCGCGGCGACGGCGCTGCCGGTCAACATCATCGCCCTGGCGCATGTGCCGCCGCGCCGGCGGCTGGCCGAGCTCGGCGTCTCCCGCATCAGCTACGGGCCGGTGCCCTACCGCAAGATGGCGGCGTGGCTGGAAGACCAGGCGCGGCAGGCGATCTCGGGTTAGGTCCGTATTGCAGGGGCACCCGTCGCTCCATCAACGGCGCGTTTGGCCGGCTATGGCTCACCGGCGGGGCGAAGCACGTCCTCGACAAGTTTTCCCGGGCTGGCCGGGCGCTCGAGTTGCTCGAACGTGCATTGCCGCGGCGCCTTGTCGGGCCGCCAACGCAGCAGTTTTGTGCCGTGGCGGAAACGGTCGCCGGTCACGTGGTCGTAACGCACCTCGACCACCAGCTCGTGCCGCAGCGGCTCCCACTCGCCCGAGCGCTCGGTCGACCAGCGGCTCGGCCCGCCGGGGGCGTTGCCGGTGAAGCCCGGCGGGCCCTTCAGCGCTTCCAGCCTTGCGGTCAGGGATGCGCGCTCCTCGGCATCAATCGAGGAAGTGAAGCCGACATGATGGAGCAACCCGGCGCGATCGAACAGGCCGAGCAGCAGCGAGCCGACATGGCGGGCGTTGGCGGCGTAGCGGAAGCCGCCCACCGCGCAGTCGGCGGTGCGCAGGCGCTTGACCTTCAGCATGGCCCGTTCGCCACTGTCATAGACGCCGTCCAGTCGCTTGGCGACGACCCCGTCGAGCGCGCCGCCGGCGCGATCCAGCCACCTGGAAGCGACGCGCCTGTTCCGCGTCATCGGCGACAGCCGGAAGCCGGGTGCGCCGGCGATTGCGGCGAAGAACCGTTCGAGCTCGGCGCGGCGGCGCGTCAGGGGAGAAGTCAGCAGCGAAAACCCGCGTTCCGTGCCGAGCATGTCGAACAGGATGAAGGTGGCCGGCGTCTCGCGCGACAATTTCCGGATGCGGCTCTCCGCCGGATGCAGCCGCATCTGCAAGGCGTCGAAGGACAGGTGACCGCGCTCGGTCACGACAAGTTCGCCGTCAACGATGAATTGTCCGGCCGTCAACGAGCGGATGGCGTCCACCACTTCCGGAAAAAAGCGGCCGAGCGGCTTGCCGGATTTTGCCCTGAGATCGACATTGTCGCCCGAGCGGTAGGCGATGCAGCGGAAACCGTCCCATTTCGGCTCGAACTGCCATCCCGGCTCGTCGGGCAGCGCCTCGACGAGCTTCGCCTCCATCGGTTCGATCAGCCGAAACGGGCTTTCGCCGCCGGCTCGCTCCGTCGCGGCATGGATTTGGGGCATGGCGCCTCCTTCGTCCACAACCGCCCAGGCGCAGCCACGGTTCCGACCACGGCCTCGTCGGTGACGACGCATGGCGGCGGCCGAACGCGCCGCCATGCACGGCTCCCTCAGAACAGCCCCTCGATCTGCCCCTCTTCGTTGAGGAATATCTTCTCGGAGGATGGTGCCTTGGGCAGGCCGGGCATGGTCATGATCTCGCCGCAGATCGCCACCACGAAGCCGGCGCCGGCGGCCAGTCGCACCTCGCGCACCGGCACCACATGGCCGGTCGGCGCGCCCCTGAGGTTGGGGTCGGTCGAGAACGAATACTGGGTTTTCGCCATGCACACCGGCAATTTGCCGTAGCCGGCGTCCTCCCAGGCTTTCAGCTGGTCGCGCACGCTCTTGTCGGCGATCGCCTCCGAGCCGCGGTAGATGCGCTTGACGATGGTGTCGATCTTGTCGAACAGCCGGACGTCGTCGGCATAGAGCGGCGCGAACTGCGAGGCGCCGCTCTCGGCGAGCTGCACCACCTTGTTGGCGAGTTCCTCGATGCCGGCCGAACCCTCGGCCCAGTGGCGGCACAGAACCGCCTCCTCGCCCATGCCGGCGACATAGTCCTTCATCGCCTGGATCTCGGCCGGCGTGTCGGAATGGAAATGATTGATGGCCACCACCGCCGGCACGCCGAACTGTTTTACGTTCTCGATGTGGCGGCCGAGATTGGCGCAGCCTTTTCTCACCGCCTCGACGTTCTCCTTGGAAAGGTCTTCCTTCTTCACTCCGCCATTCATCTTCAGCGCGCGCACGGTGGCGACGATGACGGCGGCGGCGGGCTTGAGGCCGGCCTTGCGGCATTTGATGTCGAAGAACTTTTCCGCGCCGAGATCGGCGCCGAAGCCGGCCTCCGTCACCACATAGTCGGCGAGCTTCAGCGCCGTGGTGGTGGCCACCACCGAGTTGCAGCCATGGGCGATGTTGGCGAACGGCCCGCCATGCACGAAGGCCGGGTTGTTCTCCAGCGTCTGCACCAGATTGGGCTGCATGGCGTCCTTCAGCAGCACCGTCATGGCGCCGTCGGCCTTGATGTCGCGGGCATGGACCGGGCTCTTGTCGCGCCGGTAGGCGACGATGATGTCGCCCAGCCGCTTCTCCAAATCCTTCAAATCGGTGGCCAGGCACAGGATGGCCATCACCTCGGAGGCCACCGTGATGTCGAAGCCGGCCTGGCGCGGAAAGCCGTTGGCCACCCCGCCCAGCGACACGACGATGTCGCGCAGCGCCCGGTCGTTCATGTCCATGACGCGGCGCCAGGCGATGCGGCGGATGTCGATGCCCTGCTCGTTGCCCCAGTAGATGTGGTTGTCGATGAGGGCCGCGAGCAGGTTGTGGGCGGTGGTGATGGCGTGGAAATCGCCGGTGAAGTGCAGGTTCATGTCCTCCATCGGCACCACCTGGGCCAAACCACCGCCGGCCGCCCCGCCCTTGACGCCGAAGTTGGGGCCCAGCGAGGCCTCGCGGATGCACACGATCGCCTTTTTGCCGATGCGGTTCAGCCCGTCGCCCAGCCCGACCGTGGTGGTGGTCTTGCCCTCGCCGGCCGGCGTCGGGTTGATGGCCGTCACCAGGATCAGTTTTCCGTCCCTGCCGCCGCGCTTCGACTTGATGAACTCGGCCGACACTTTTGCCTTGTCATGGCCGTAGGGCAGAAGATGCTCGGATGGAATGCCGATCCTGGCGCCGATCTCCTGGATCGGCAGCTTCTTCGCAGCACGTGCTATCGCGATGTCGGTCTTGAATTCGGCCATGGGGCTTCCCTGGATTCGGTTCAGGTGTTTTCGCGGGCGGACGGCCCGCGTCTCTCCGGTGCGCATAGAAGCCCAAGCCTGCGATTTTGCGCCGTCTCAAAACAGCCGCCCGATGCACGGATTGCGACTTGTGCCTTGCGGGATGCCCCGTAAGCTTGGCGAGAACGCAATGTCGCAGGGGGATACGGCATGCGTCTGCAGAATGCCGACAGAGCTGTTCTCGATATTGGGAAGCTCGAGAACTATTGTCTGGACGAGACCCATCCGCTTGGCAGGCACAAGGCACGCGTATTTCGATCGGCTCTCGGAGTTGGAGTCGTGGATGCCAGATGGCTGCGTGAAGCAATCCTCCGGGGTATCCTCGTCGCAGAAGCACAACCGCTTGAAAGCGATCGCTTTGGCACAAGATACGGTGTTGACCTGTTGCTCCAGCGACAGGGGCGCGAGGCCATGGTAAGGACGGCATGGATCCTCGCGGAACCGGCAAATCTGCCGAGATTCGTGACCTGTTGGGTGCTATGATGCGAGAGAGCGGACGATTAAAGACCAGATCAGTGCCGAAGCTGCTCGACGTGGTTGAACTTGTCGCAGCGCGGCCGGAGACCGGACTGAAGAAAGGTTCCCTCGGCACTGTTGTCGAAAATCTTACAGGCGGCTTCTTCCTAGTCGAGTTTTGCGACGACGACGGTCGGACGCTTTCCGTCGAAACGCTGTCAATCGGTGACTTCGTGGTTCGATAGTCAAGATATCTGGTCGGAGCCGAACGGAAAACATGTCGTCAAGGATCAAGTATTCCCCTTGCACTGCTATCGCGTCAGCACGTTGCTGATCTCGACGAGGTTCGAGCGCACCCGCAGGATGTAGAAGCCCATCGTGGCGAGGTGGGTCGGGGTCAGCCAGCCGTCCTCCCGGCCATTGGCGATGATCAGCGGCTGGATGCGCAGCGCCGAGCGTGCCTGCTGCTCCATCGTGTCCCACAGCGCGTTGAGATGGCGTTCGGCCAGCACCTGCTCGAAATCGGCCTGGGCGCCCTTGAGCAGCCCGTAATAGGCGTAGAGCTGGCCGTAGGCGAACCAGAAGCGGTCGTCGGCGCGAGTGTCGAACCAGCCGTTGTTGTAGTTCTCCGAGCGCTCGCGCAGGATGGCGGAGGTGTCGCCGAGGGCGCTGGAAATACGGTCGAGATACTGGATGAGATTGTCGGCGCGCGCGTCGAACACGGCCTCGCAGCGCGACAGTCGGTCGTTGAAGGAGCGCAGGTCGGTGACGATCGCGCGATAGTAGCTCGGCGTCGGCGTCTTCGGGCCGAACGGGCTCAAGCCGAAATACCAGGTGTATTCGTCGAACTGGGCGTTGCCGCGGGCGCTCTGCAGGTTGGAATCGATCTGCGAGGTGGTGCGCACGCGTCCCAGATTGTCGGCGAGTTCCGTTGTGGTGCGGCGTACCGCCTCGTGGATGCCGCGCTGGAATGACGCCTTGTTGTCGAGGAAGGGAGTCCTGTCCCAGTCCATCCCGAACAAGCCGAGCTTGTAGAGGATTATCGACGAGATCCAGGCGTTCTGGTTCACGTTGAAGTCGGTCAGGTCGGCGGTGATGTCGGCGATCGCCGAACGCGCGCAGGTCCGCGAGGTGGCGTTGGCGGCCGAAGTCTCCTGTCCGGCCGAGACATTGTCGAACGTGTAATTGGCAACGTAGTCGGGGTTGAAGTTCGTCCAGGCCTGCGTGTTCCAGATGAAGTAGCCGTAGAGGGCGACCAGCAGGACGAGCCCGGCGCCGACGACGGCCTTGAGGATCCAGCCACGCTGCACGTACCAGCGGCCAAGCCACATGAACGGCCACAGGAGGACGCCGACGACCAGGCCGATGCCGCGGCCGATCATCTGGAAGACCCAGGTGAAGAAGTTCACGATCGGATCGAGCATCCCGCAGTCACTCCTCAGGCGGCACCGGCCGGATGGCCGCGGTTCGGCGTCAGTCCGTCAGCCCGTAGAGCCGGCTGCGCAACCCCACCTTGTCCTTGAGATATGAGGTTTTCAGCGTATCCACAACATAGCTGCGGAAGCTTTCCGTATAGTTCTGATAGTCGCGGTAGAAGCCCTGCTTGTTGAAGACGTAGCGCGACAGGAAGTCATAGGACACGAAATCCGAGATCAGCCTGTTGGTGAGCCAGGCGTCCGGATGGTCGGGCTTGGCGCGGACCACCAGGAAGCGATGCTTTGGCAACACCTCGTCAATGCGCAACTGCCCGTACTGCGCGATCTCGCGCTTGGCGGCGTTGAGGAAGGGAAAAGTCCCCTCACGGTTGATGCGATCGGCGTTGGCGTGAATCCAGGTCTGCAGCCAGACCTTGTCGAGCTTCGAAAAGTCGGCGTTCGGCTGCGCCTCGTGGATCAGCGAGGCGATCAGCATCTCGGCGCGATGCTCGAGATAACCCGAGGTCTCGATCCAGGAGGCGCGCGGCAGCTCGATGCGGCCGGTCGAGGCGAGGAAGGTGAACACCCGCTCGGCATCCGCGATCGACAGGTAGCTCACCTGCCACGGCCTGGAGCGGCGGAAACCGGGCGCCGACGGAGCGCTGATCACCGTGGTCATGTCGGGATCGACCAAGACGTAGAGGCCGCCGAAATGGCTGGTCCAGAAGGCGTTGTGGCGAAAGATCACCTGGTCGGGCACCAGCGCGTTCTCGCGGATGTCGCCGCACACCTTGGCGAGTTCCACCATGCGCTTCAGCATGGCGTCGTCACGCCAGGCATCGGGTTCCTGTTTCAGCCGGTCGACCAGCTTTCCGAGCTCGGCCGCCTTGCCGAGCACGTCCTCGGCGGACAGAACCCGGAACTCGACCTGGTTGATCGACAGCAGATCCTCGATGTCCTCGACCTTGCTAACGGAGTCCTCGATCTCGCCGTAGATCACGTCCTTGATAGTCAGCGCGTTGATGGCGCGCTGGTTCCTGGTCATGAACTCGTAGAGAAGCTGCGAGGTGTTGGAGAAGGCGGTGTGCACCACCGGCAGGTCGACCTGCGACGGGGTCAGGATGATGAAGCGGCGGTTGACCTCGTTGGGATCGAGATAAAGCGGGTCGCCAAGCTCCTCGGCGACCTGGGGAGAAAATCCGCCGCGATCGATCTCGAAAGACGTCCGTTTCGTCACCGGAAGGCCAAAGGCCTTCAACGCCTTGTTGTAGCGCTCGACCAGATGCGGCTCCTCGACCGGCAGCAGCCGACCGTAGATCAGTTCGTTGTCGAGGAGGAGGTCCAAGTCAAATCCTACGTTTGAGGCACGGCCAGACGGATGCCAGCTCGGTGCGTGGCCGCGATGAGCTTCTTGTCGAAAGTGGCAAGCGGCAAACGCCGCCGTTGGGCAAGGTCGAGATAAATCGCGTCATAAACCGTCAATCCATGTGCATCGGCGAGTTCTACCGCCGAATGCATACGGTCTCGACCATCGATGTCGTGGACCAGCTTCAGCGCCTCCATGAATGCGAGCGCTTCCGAGCGTGATTCGCGGTCGATCCTGTCGCGGCGGACAGCCGTCGTCAGCCCGTTCGCAAACTCGGCGCGAAAGATGAAGGGGACATGACCACCTTCGCGCATCACCTTCTCAAGAATTGTGTCGGCCACGTCGCTGCGTTCGTCAATGAGCGTCCAGGCCAGCGCCATCGAATTGTCGACCACCACGCTCAATACCGCCGCCCCTCATTGACAAGGTCTTTAAGGCTTTCAGGCCCGGGGCGGCTTCGCACACGAATTGCCCTTAAACCCTCCGCAGCGCTACGCACGCTCTCCAGGTCTCGCGTTTCGACAGGTACGAGACGGGCGATAGGTTTTCCGTTGCGCGTGATAGTCACCTCTTCACCGGCCACGACCATGTCCAACAATGAACTGAGTCGGTTCTTGGCTTCAAAAGTACCAACATGCATTGCAGCCTCCTAGCTAGCTTAGCTAGACATAGTGGATGGCGGCCGTGGCTTCAATCATCAAGCATTCCACAACCCCTGCGCCTTCAGCGCTTCCATCTCCTTCACCGCCCGCTCGCGCAGCCTCGCGTCGCGGATCAGCTTGCCCACCGCCGCGTCGTCGGACTTGTCGGAATAGCGGAATTCGGAATCGGCGTAGCGGTTGATCTCCTGCATGACCATGTCCATCGAGAACGGCCCGCGCAGTTCCTCGATCATGGCTTTCTTGTCATCATAGCCCTTGTGCATGAAGGCTTCCGGCTTTTCGAACCAGTCGTCCGGAAGTTCGATGTCCATTGCCCGCATCTTGATGGCGTCGGTGACATTCTTGATGGCGCGGCCGGTGAAGCGCGGCTCCGCCTCCTTGATCAGGTGCAGATAGGTCCCGACGTCTTCCATGGTTTTCGGCGCGCCGTTCTCCTTCATGAAGCGCTCGTAGACTTTCATCAGCCCGTCTTCCTGTGGCTTTGCATGCTCCTCATAGGCCTCGGCGACGGCGCGCTGGATTTCCTGGGCGGCATAGAGGTCGTGGTCGCCCAACGGGATCTTGTGGTTCTTGCCGGCGAGCAGCACGAAGATGTCGACATAGTCGTCTTTCGTCTGCGGCCCGTCGACAAGCCAGCGGGCGCCGGCCCGCTGCCGCAGGGCGTCGTCGACATTCTCCGGATAGTTGGAAAACATGCCGAAGGAGCAGTTGCCGCGGATTACCGTCATGGCGCCGGAAAAGGCCGCCATCAGAACGCCGGTGATCTCGTGCTGGCCGGCGGACGCGCGATCGTCGGAGCGTTTCGCCGCCACCTGGTCGATGTCGTCAATGGTGCCGAAACCGATGGCGCGCGGGTTGAGCACATTGTCGATGAAGGCGCGGCAGTTCTGCCCCGATTTGCCCTGGTAGGAGGAGATTTGGTCGACGCCGAAATTCTCGTAGTGAAAGGGATAGCCGGCCACCTGCGCGTAGCCGTTGACCAGCCCGGCGATCATCTGGATCAGCGTCGTCTTGCCGGTACCGGGCGCGCCGTCGCCGATGAAGGTGAACAGAAACCCGCCGAGCTCGACGAAGGGGTTGAGCTGCCGGTCGAAGTCGTAGGCAATCAGCATCTTGGCCAGCTTCACCGACTGGTATTTCGCGATGTGGTTGCCGACGACCTCCTCCGGCTTCTTGAAGGTCATCACCAGCGGTTTCGTCTTGGGTCCCGGCGCCACATCGAAGCCGTCGAGGGTGAAATCGTCCGCATCGATGCGGATATGGGCGTCCTCGAAGGCGCCGATGCCGTCGAAGCGGCCTTTTCGTGTCAGAAGACCATCGATGGCGACACGGGCGAAAGCCTTGGCGCGGATGGCAAGGTCGGCCTCGTCCTTGACGCCGGAAACTGCGTGGTCCAGCCCGGCGACCAGCGCCTTCAGCGCATCCTGCGCCGTGTCGAAGGCGAAATGCGGCTCAGCCACGTCATTCGGCGCCTCCCCGTCGGAATCGACGAGCTGCCAGAGATAGGAGGCGAAGGAGAAGGCCGATATGTAAGTCGCGGCCGATAGAAGCTTCTTGAACTGCGCCGCTTCCTCGCCTTCCAGCGGCGCACGCGCATTCCTGGCCTGCAGACTCTCCAGGTCGGTTGCCCTGGCAAAGACGTCGGCGACAGCCAGGGCGATGGCGATGCCGCGGCGGGCGCGGAACAGAAGCGCGTGCTGGCCGATCGACATCAGCGGGTCGCCGGGGCGTACGGCTCCGACCGTCTTGGTCAGCTCGACCTCGCGGGTACGCCGTACCGAGCCGGTCGAAACGGTCGAGACGAAGCGCCGGTTGGTGCCGGCAAGCGCGGTGCCGGATTCGCGCGAAGAATCCTCCAGCACCACCACCCGCGTGATCATCGACTGCGCGATGGCGTTGTGCTTCTCGATGTCCGCTTCGGGGATGGTGGTCAGGCCGGTGTCCATCGTCACGTCCTCATCGGTACAATCTTGCCGGAGGTGGCGGTCACGTCCTGCGCCTGTTGCGCAGCGGCGAGATACATGTCCAAAGTCTGGTCGAGCCGGCTAAACAGCAGCTTGTCGAATGCGGCATGGCCTTCGCCGCGCTGCGACGCTTCAAGCGCCGAAATATAGGCCGGCCGGTCCCCGGGGCGGATGGCTATCGGCGGATAACCGGCGCGCGCCAGAACCAGATTCATGAGCAGACGCGCCGTACGACCGTTGCCGTCGTTGAACGGATGGATGCCGACAAGCCGCAAGTGGGCTTCAAAGGCGGCTTTAGGCGAATCCTTTTCTGCGGCCAGCCAACTGCAAAAGGCCTGCATCAGCGCCGGAATCTCGATAGGCGCTGGAAAGTCGTAGCTTCCTGCATCGGTGTTCACGTAACGCGGACGATCAGCGTATCGCCCCGCGATGTCGGGATTGGATTTTGCGACGACGAGCCGATGCAGGTTGCGAACATCTGTCTCGCTGACCGGCGTTTCGGTTTGAGCGGCGATCTCCAACACCCAGGCAAGCGCCTGCGCGTGGTCGATGGCCTCGAGGTGATCCCGAAGCGGTTTTCCGCTGACCGTTATGCCCTTTTCCAGTACCAGCGCCGTTTCGCCGGCGGTCAGCGTGTTGCCCTCTATGGCATTGGATGTGTAGGTGATGTCGATCCGCTGACTATGTTCCAGACCGTCCAGCGCACCGGGTCGGATTGCCTTCCTGAGGGCATCGAGCTGCCGCTTCTTGGCGGAAACGGTCGCGACCGAAATCATTCGGGCCACCCCGCAAGATGGTGGGTTGTGCCGATTGTGGCCACGCCCTCACACATCGCTCACCACCTGTCCTTTCGACAGGATGTGCACCTTGTAGCCGTCGAAGATCTTTCGCGCCTCGCCGGCGGCGTAGAGCGCCTGATAGGCCTCGTGCGGCACCAGCGCGTGCTTCTCGTAGCTGGACACGCCCTGGCGCGCGGCCTCGAGGTCGTCGGTGTTGATGTGGAACTCCTGCGTCGACTTCTCGCTCGACCACAGGCCGCGGCGTCCCGGCTTCTCGGCCTTCGAAAACACCTCCTGCTGCGTCCAGGTGAGCAGCCAGGCGTTTTCCGGCTTGCGCACCTTCGACAGTACCTCGGTCACCACCGAATTGTTCTCGGTGATCCCTGCCGAATAGAAGGGGCCGAGCACGACGCGGCGCAACTGCTTGGGGTGCAGCGTCTCGAAATCCTTGTCGAGATTGGTGGCGATGGTGGCCGGCGACAGCGTGTAGGCCGAGTTCTTTTCGGTGAAGTCGTCGAAACGGTGTGCCAGCTCAGGATTGAGCAGGCCGTCGACGGGCAGCGGGATATCGATCTTCTCGTTGAGCTTGCCGTTTTCGGCGACCAGCTGCTCGATCATCGCCGGCGAGGAGTCCTCGATCGTCGCCATGTAGATTAGCGGCAGGTTGGCGCTGCCGTCGAAGGCTGCCCAGTGGACGAGATAGTAGGGGCGGAACGTCTTCGGATTGACCGAGACCTTGGCGGTCTGCGCAAGGTTGAACGGGCTGAACACCGCGCCCGCGCCGATGCCCTCGAGATAGAGGCGCTCGGCCATCGAGCGCTGCAGGGCCTCCGGGAACTCCTTGTGGCGCAGGATGAAGTCGGCCATCTCGGCCCGCAGTTCGTCCGGTTCCGGGATCGCCGCCAGCCGCTTGTCGGCAGTGCGCCGGTCGTTCTCCAGCTCCAGCAGGTTCTGGAACACCGGAAAACCGCTCTCGGCGCGCGAGATGCGGAATTTGTCGAGAAAACCCAGGCGGTTGCGCCAGCAGCCGAAGGAGATCTCCAGCCGAGCGATGTAATCGGCCACCACCTTCGCCACGATGCCATGGCGATAGAGCGGCGAGGAATCGTCGCGCATGAAGACGCCAAGCCCGTCGAGGGCGGCTGTTATGGCGTCGAAATAGCGGACGGCCGGATCGGAGGCGGGGGTTGTCATGCAAGGTGTTCCGGTCGGCTTGAGCTCCTTCGCACCCCCCTCTGTGCTGCCGGACATCTCCCCCTCAAGGAGGGGGACTGGCAGTTTTGAGCACGCCACTCAGTTTCCAACGTGGGTGATTGGCGAAACCAAAACGGCCGGCTGATCTCCCCCCTCGAGGGGGAGATGTCCGGCAGGACAGAGGGGGATGAGGAGAAACTCAAGGCAGACCCGTCAACAAGGTTGGCAGACTACGACTGCACGTAATCGGACGCGTTGTGCTTGCGCAGCACATCCTCGAACCGGCGCGCGAAGGCATCGTCGGCGAGCTTCTTGCGGCGCTGGATGTCGGCGGTGGCCACCATGTTCTTCTCATGCATCTCCAGGAGGTCGCCGATGTGCTTCTGCGCCGCCGCGCCGATGCCGGCCATCGTCTCCTCCGCGGTGTTGTCCACCTTGCTGCCCAGCGTGTTGATCTTGTGCGCCACCTCCTGCTGGGCGGCGGTCTTCAAGCTGTCCTCAAGCGCCTTGTAGAGGACGATGCGCTGCTCGGTGTCGATGGTCAGCTTGTTGATCAGCGTGTTCTGCGCGGCGATCTGGTTGTTGAGCGAATCGACGAAGGTCTGGAACATCGAGGTGTAGCGCTCCAGCGTCTGGCTCTCTGCCAGCAACTCCTGTTCCTTCGCCTGCTTCTCGTTGTACTCGGTCGCGAGCTTGGAGCGCTCGCCCTCCAGTTCCGTCCGCTCCTTCTGGCTGGTCGAGGCGGCGATCCTGTTTTCGATGTCGAGCAGCAGCGGGTTCAATTCCTCGATGCGCTTCTGCACCGCCTCGAGGCTGGCCATGGTGCTCTTGCGCCGCTCGATGACGGTGGCAAGGCTCGTCTCCGAGGTTTTGTAGCGGTCGGTCAGCACCTCCTTCTGCGCCTTCAGGATGCCGACGATGGTGTCCGATTTGGACAGCAGTTCCTGCAAATTGCCGGCCAGCGACATATTGCGCACGCGATCGGTACGCATGCGCTGCTTGGTCTCGTCGGAGAAGATGCCGACAAAACTCTCCCAGCCGGTGAAGCTCTTCATGTTCTCGAACTCGGTGCCGAAGACGTTGGTGGCGTCCTCCAGCCCGATGATCAGATCGGCGATGTTCGATTCCATCACCTTCTGCTGCTTGAGAACGTCCTGGATGCGGGCGTTCTCGATGTCGAAATCCTCCGCGCCGATTTTCTTGTCGGTCGTGGCGAGCTTGTCGAGGACCGTGCCGGACTGTTCGATCTTGGAGCGCATCTCCTCCACGACCTGCTTCGTCTTGGCAATTTCAGCATCGAAGTTCTGCAGCGTCGCCATCATGCTCTCCCCGGGACCGGCGTCAGGTGGCAGCGAATATATGTGGCGCCTTCCGCGAATAAAAGACGATTCGCCTACTGCCTTGTCGTCAGACGAAATCGGTCTGTCGCCATTTGACAACCGCTTGGCGTAGGTTGCGCGGCCATTGCGCTTGAAACCGCAGGAGAATGGTGTTTGGCTTGCGGCAGCCAAACACAGCAGCGGAACGCTGCGACCGAAAAAATATCAATGGGAGACTATCTCGCATGTCACGCATAAAACTGTACGCGCTGTCTGCCGGCATGGCGGCAATGCTGGCCGCCGCTCCGGCGCTGGCTGCCGACCCCGACAGCTGCAAGAAGGTCCGCTTCGCCGATGTCGGCTGGACCGACATCACAGCCACTACCGCGACGGCCTCGGTCATTCTGGAGGCGCTCGGCTACGAGCCGGACGTCCAGGTCCTGTCCGTGCCGGTCACCTACACGTCGCTGTCGTCGAAGGACATCGACGTGTTTCTCGGCAACTGGATGCCGACCATGGAAGCCGACATCAAGCCGTATCTAGAAGACAAGTCCGTCGAATCGATCAAGACCAATCTCGAAGGCGCCAAGTACACGCTCGCGGTGCCTAAATTCACCTACGATGCCGGTCTCAAGGACTTCGCCGACATCGCCAAGTTCAAGGACAAGCTCGGCAACAAGATCTACGGCATCGAGGCCGGCAACGACGGCAACCGGCTCATCCTCGACATGATCTCCTCCGGTAAGTTCGATCTCTCCGGCTTCGAGCTGGTGGAGAGTTCCGAGGCAGGCATGCTGTCCGCCGTGCAGAAGGCGGCAAGTTCCAAGGAGGACGTGGTCTTCCTCGGCTGGGAGCCGCATCCGATGAACGCCAACATCGAGATGGCCTATCTGTCGGGCGGCGACGAGGTGTTCGGCCCGAATTTCGGCGGCGCCACCGTCCATACCAACGTCCGCGCCGGCTATCTCACCGACTGCCCGAACGTCGGCAAGTTCGTGTCCAATCTCGTCTTCACGCTGAAGATGGAGAACGAGATCATGGGCGCGATCCTCAATGACGGCAAGGACCCGAAGGCGGCGGCCACCGAATGGCTGAAGGCCAATCCGGACACCGTCACGCCCTGGCTGGCCGGCGTTACCTCGTTCGACGGCGGCGACGCGGCCGCGGCTGTCAAGACGGCGCTCGGCGGCTGATCCGGCAAGCGCCGGCGGCATCGTTCTCCGGGGGGAGGGGTCCGGCGCGCGGCGGCGCCGGCTCTCCGCTCCGCATCGCAGCAGAGGCACGGGGCGGCGAGGGTCGCCCCGAAACCTATGAGGGGACAGCGTGGATCCGATTTCAGCTTTCATCGCCAGCTTCAAGATTCCGATCGGCCGCTGGGGTAAGGCCTTCTTCGATTTCCTGACCAGCAATCTCGAATGGCTGTTCGATTCGATCGCCGACGGACTGACGGTGGTGCTCAACGGGCTCATCGGATTGCTCCTGATGGTGCCGCCCGTCCTGCTTGTCCTGCTGATCGCCGCGCTTGCCTATTTCCTGCAGCGGTCCTGGAAGCTGGCGCTGGCGGTCACCATCGGACTGCTCTTCATCATCAACCAGAACCTCTGGAAGGAGACTGTCGAGACGCTGGTGCTGGTGGTGGCGGCCGCCGCGGCCTCCATGGCCATCGGCATCCCGGTCGGCATCTGGGCGGCGCATAGCGAGCGGGTCTGGCGCGTGCTGCAGCCGGTGCTCGACCTGATGCAGACCATGCCCACCTTCGTCTATCTCATCCCGGTGCTGATCCTGTTCGGCCTCGGCATCGCGCCCGGTCTGATCGTGACGGTGATCTTCGCAGCACCCGCGCCGATCCGCCTGACCTATCTCGGCATCACCTCGGTGCCCAAGCCGATGCTGGAGGCGGGTGCAGCATTCGGGGCGACGAAACGCCAGCTCCTCTGGAAGGTCGAGCTGCCGGCGGCGCTCCCCACCATCATGGCGGGGCTGACGCAATGCATCATGCTGTGCCTGTCCATGGTTGTCATCGCCGCGCTGATCGGTGCCAACGGCCTCGGCAAGCCGGTGGTCAGGGCGCTGAACTCCGTCAACATCCCGCTCGGCCTCGAAGCCGGCTTCGCCATCGTGGTGCTGGCGATCGTGCTCGATCGGATGACCCGCATAGACGTCGGAGGAGGCAAGAAATGAACGTCGCCGTCGATTTCAAGAATGTCGACATCATCTTCGGTCTCGACACCGCCGGCGCACTCGCGATGCTCGACCGGGGCGCCAGCCGCTCGGAGATTCTCGAACAGACCGGTAGCGTGCTTGGCTGCGCCGGCGCCAATCTTACGGTCAAGGAAGGGGAAATCTCCGTCCTGATGGGTCTTTCCGGTTCCGGCAAATCCACCCTCCTGCGCGCCGTCAATGGTCTGAACAAGGTCACCCGCGGCGAGGTCATCGTCCATGACGGCGACTGGTCTGCCGACGTCGTATCCTGCGGCGAGGACAAGTTGCGCAAGATCCGCCGTGAATGCGTGGCGATGGTGTTCCAGCAGTTCGGGCTGCTGCCCTGGCGCACGGTCGAGGAGAATGTCGGCTTCGGGCTGGAGCTTTCCGGCGTGCCGGAGGCCGAGCGCAAGGAGCGCGTCCGAAAGCAGCTCGAGCTGGTCCATCTCGATCAGTGGTCGAAGAAATACGCGCACGAGCTCTCCGGAGGCATGCAGCAACGCGTCGGGCTGGCGCGCGCCTTCGCCACCGAGGCGCCGATCCTTCTGATGGACGAGCCGTTTTCCGCGCTCGACCCGCTGATCCGCACAAAACTGCAGGACGAGCTGCTGCAGCTTCAGAAGACGCTGAAGAAGACCATCATCTTCGTTAGCCACGACCTCGAGGAGGCTCTCAAGATCGGCAACACGATCACCATCATGGAGGGTGGGCGCATCGTCCAGTCCGGTCCGCCCGAGGACATCGTGCTGAAGCCGGCCAATTCTTACGTGCGCGACTTCATCGCCAATGTGAATCCGCTGTCGGTACTCACGGCCTGGAACGTGATGCGCGGCCTGCACGAACTGGAATCCGGCGGCGACGGCTGGGTCTGGCTCGACCGGCGCAAGACGACACGCTTCAAGATCGACACGGACGGCCTCGTGGCCGCCGCCGAGCGGCACGGCAAGCCGGCGGCGTGGACTTCCTGCGCCGATGTCGAGGGACAACCGGAGGAGGCCGCGCAGGTGTTCTGGGCCACGCCGGGCACCTCGCTGAAGACGGTGATGCTTGCCATGCACCGCTCGCAGACGGCGCCGGTGGCGCTGTTCGACGACCAGTCGCGATTTGTGGGCGCGATCGGCATCAGGGATGTTCTGAGCGCGGTGTTGCGGAGGTAGGATTGCCCATGTGCCGTCGCCGAAGAGGTCTCCGGTCGGCGATGGAGTGCCAACTGCAGAGTGGTAGAGGGGTCTCGAGAATCGCTATACTACCGCGCAACTCGGGTGAGCGGGGGAGGGACCATTGGGCATCGAAGTCGTCTCGATAACTGCTGAGCAAGCCAATGCCATTTTGATACGCTCTGAAGGACAGTTTTGCGACATGAAGGCTGCGGCAATATTGCCCGGCAAACTTACTAAGACGTTGTGTGCATTAGCAAATGCGGACGGTGGCGAAGTTTTTGTTGGGGTTTCTGCTCTGCCCTCAGGAGCCTTTTGCTGGGACGGCTTTCAAGACGTAGAGAAAGCCAATGCTCATATACAATTAGTAGAGGAATATTTTCCGATTGGTTCAATAACTAGATGTGGCTTTTTGCAACGAGATGGATCAGGAAGTCTGGTTCTCCAAATTGAGATTGAGAAAACCGGCGATGTGAGAAAGGCATCTGACGGGCGCGTTTATCTTCGCAGAGGCGCTCAAAATCTTCCACAAGACACTGAAGAAAAACTGGAGCGTTTGCGACTAAACAAGGGTATAACAAGCTTTGAAGATAGGACCATTTCGACTGAAGTAGATGGCATAACGAATTCGAGGGCAATCATCGAATTCATGCTGGAGATTGTGCCGACGGCTGAGCCAGAGGCTTGGCTCCGAAAACAAAAATTAATTGTAAGCGACAAGCCAGCAGTGGCGGGGATACTGCTTTTTGATGATGAGCCTCAAGTTGATTTGCCGAAGGCATCGATAAAGATATATCGCTACAAAAGCCAGGAAGCTGTGGGAACAAGGGCTACGCTCGCCTTCGATCCAATATCAATAGAAGGAAATCTCTATAAGCAAATATTTGATTCAGTATCTGAGATAAAAAGGATAACTGAAGAGATACCCCTTCTTGGCTTGGAGGGATTGGAGAAGATAGAGTATCCAACCGAAGCAATTCATGAGATTGTTACTAACTCTGTTATACATCGTGACTACAGTATAAATGATGATGTTCATGTGCGCATTTTTGATAACAGGATCGAAGTTCAGAGTCCTGGCACATTGCCAGCTCACGTCACTGTAAAAAATATATTGGATGAGCGAGCTGCTAGAAATCCAAAAATTGTTAGAATACTGAATAAATTTCGAAACCCTCCGAACAAGGACGTAGGGGAGGGGCTAAACACCGCTTTTGAGGCGATGAGAAATCTAAAGTTGAAAGACCCAGTGATCGAGCAGCGAGAAAATGGTGTCTTGGTGGTGCTGAGACATGAAAAGCTTGGAACTCCGGAGCAGATTATTGTTGATTATCTTCGGTCGAATGAGGAGATTAACAACGCCATTGCGAGATCGATCTGCTTCATCGGCTCTGAAAATTCGATTAAGAGAATATTTCAAAAAATGATTGGGGCTGGGCTGATTGAACGCGTTCCAGGGCGGCCTTTGAACAAGACGGGTTATATAAAGGGGTCCAATTTTCCTTCCAGCTAGTTGAGATCGCCCGGTAGATGATTCGATCGGATGATCGTGGCAGGATGGCGCGTGAAACCAACCATCGGAGCCGATCCGCCGATGCCTGAAACCGTCGTCAAACCCCGTACCAGGACGAAGCCGAAGATCGAGCGGCCGAAGCTGCACAAGGTCATCCTGCTCAACGACGATTTCACGCCGCGCGAGTTTGTCGTCACCGTGCTCAAGGGCGAGTTCCGGCTGTCCGAGGACCAGGCCTACCGGGTGATGATCACGGCGCACCGAAAGGGCGTCTGCGTCGTCGCGGTGTTTCCGAGAGACGTCGCCGAGACCAAGGCTACGCGGGCGACCGATGCCGGCAAGGCAAAGGGCTATCCGCTGATGTTCACCACCGAGCCGGAGGAATAGGCTCGGCAGTGTTGCCGAACCGGACGAACTTACCGCCCCTCGCGGTACCACATCGAGCCAAGCGCCAGCAGCAGCAAAGCGAGCCCGAAGAAACCGCCGAACAGCGGCACGCGGGAGACCGATTTGAGCACGCTGTCGTCGGTGGTGCGCAGGCCGATCCAGTCGCGGCCGGCGGCGGCGGCTTGGCCGCGCACCGGCACGATCGCCGGCAGGGAAACGCCGGTCAACCCGGCCAGCCGCCGCACGCTGCCGCCGCTCGCCTCGGCGGCGGGGCGCAGCACCTCCTCGGTCGAGACGGTGTCGGCGAATTCGGGAGCATTGACCGGGCCGATATGCGCAAGCGCCGACAGATTGCCGTTGCCGACCTGGTAAAGGCCGATCTCGCTGGTCTCGACGCTGCCGAGGAACAGGCCCGGCTCGGCCGGCGTCAGCGGCACGCTGATCGCCCGCCCGGAAGGAGTGATCACCTGCGCCGGGCCGGGATCGTCGCTCATGGTCTGACGGCGGATGTCGAGCACCATGCCGCGACCGTCGGCGGTCAGGCGCTCCTCCTCAAGCTCCGGCTCCTTCATCAGCCAGTGGGCGATGCGGCGGTAGAGCGCCACATGCGGGCCGCCGCCCTCGAAGCCGCGCGCCCACAGCCAGCCCTGGTCGGACAGGAACATGCCGACGCGGCCTTCGCCCTTGCGGTCGAGCAGCAGCAGCGGCCGCTCGTCCGGCCCCTTCATCACCGCCATGCCTTCCGGCTGCTCGATACCGATCAGGCGGAACCAGCGGCTCCAGTGCGGCGGCTCGAAGGCCGAGCCTTCGAGGCCGCGCGTCACCGGATGGCGCTTGCCGGTCTCGGTCAGGCGCGGATAGAAGGCCTCTTCCAGGATGTCGCCGGTCGGCAAGGCCGGCAGCGTCGACATCAGCGGCGTACGGGCGATCGAGCTCTCGCCGGCATATTCCGGCCCGGCGGCGATCAGCAGGGCGCCGCCCTTCTCCACATATTCGGCGATGTAGTCGTAATAGAGGATCGGCAGCACGTCGCGGTGCTGGTAGCGGTCGAAGATGATCAGGTCGAAATCGTCGATCTTCTCGACGAACAGCTCGCGCGTCGGGAAGGCGATCAGCGACAATTCGTTGATCGGCGTGCCGTCCTGCTTCTCCGGCGGCCGCAGAATGGTGAAGTGCACCAAGTCGACCGAGGCATCGGACTTCAACAGATTGCGCCAGCTGCGCTCGCCGGCATGCGGCTCGCCGGAGACCAGCAGCACGCGCAGGTTCTCGCGGATACCGTCGAGCAGCGCGATGGCGCGGTTGTTGGTGTCGGTGATCTCGCCGGGAACCGGGTCTATGGCGAGCTCGACGATGTTGCGGCCGGCATTGGGGATGGTGAGTTGCAGCTGCATCTCGCGACCGATCTCGGCACGCTCGACCGAGACCTGCTGGCCGTTCACCGACACGCGCACGTCGACCGTGCCGCGCTGGTCGCCGGTGGCGATCACCCGATAGGTCATGTCGATCGGCTTGCCGACGATGCCGAAACGCGGCGCGTTCTCGAAGCGGATGCGCCGGTCGATCTCGTTTTCGTCGCCCGTGATCAGCGCGTGCAGCGGCGCGGCGCCGGCATCGCCCTGGGCGGGTACGTCATGGACCTGGCCGTCGGTGATCATGACTGCGCCGCCGATGCGCGAGGCGGGCACGTCGCGGAAGGCGCTGTCCAGCGAACCGAACAGCCGTGTCTGGGTACGGTCGTCGGCGGCGTCGGCCCGGCCGGCCTCCACCACCCGCACCTCGAACTGCCGGAAGCGTGCAAGCCGCTCCTGCATGCCGGCCAGCGCCTGGTCGGCCTGGCTGGTGCGCTCGCCGATGTCCTGGCTCTGGCTGCGGTCGACGACGAGGGCCACCACGCTTTTCAGCGGCTCGCGCTCTTCGTCGAGGAGGACCGGGTTGACGAGAGCAAGCGCCAGCGCGGCAAGGGCGGCAAGGCGCAGCAATGCGCCGCGACGGCGCAGCCACAGGCCGGCAAGCGCCAGCAACGCGACCGGCACCAGCACCGCAGCCAGCCACGGCCAGGAGAGCAGGGGCTCGAAGGCGATCGACCAGTTCATGGAATCCGAATCCGATCAGTGGGCGACCGCCGGCCGAATTCGTCGCCAGCTTTGCGCCCCACGCTGCCCCCCTCTCGATGCAAGTGGCCGCCCATTCTCACTGCCCCAGCCTTTCCAGCAAGGCCGGCACGTGCACCTGGTCGGACTTGTAGTTGCCGGTGAGCATATACATGACGATGTTGACGCCGGCGCGCAGCGCGTAGGCGCGCTGCATGGGGTCGTTGGGAACGGTCGGCAGCATCGCGTCGCCGTTCTCGTCGACCGCCCAGGCGCCGGCGAGGTCGTTGGCGGTGATGATGATCGGGGTGACGCCGTCGCCGGTGCGCACCGGCCGGTTGTCGGCGTTGCTGGCGTCGAGCGACGCCTCGACCCACAGCGGGCTGCCATTGTAACGGCCGGGGAAGTCGGGAAGGATGTAGAAAGCCTTGGTCAGCACGTGGTCGGCCGGGACCGGCTCCAGCGGTGGCACGTTGAGGTCGGCCAGGATATCGCGCAGGCGCTGCGTGGAAGGACTTGCCGCGCCATCGGCGAAACTCGTCGCATACTGGTCGCGCGTGTCGAACAGCACCGTTCCGCCCTGCTGCATGTAGGCATCGACGCGTGCGATCGCGTCCTGCGACGGCATCGGCGCAGCCGGATCGATCGGCCAGTAGATCAGCGGGTAGAAGGCGAGCTCGTCCTTCGATATGTCGACCCCTTGCGGCTGGCCGGGCTCAAGCGCGGTCTTGTCGACCAGGAAGCGCGTCAGGCCCGACAGGCCGGCGCGGCTGATCGCATCGATGCCGTTGTCGCCGGTGATCACATAGGCGAGCCGCGTGACCGAGATCGCTTCGACCGCCTCGGCGTCGCCCGGCTTGGCGTCCTGCGCGGCGGCTCGGTCGGCGAAGGGGGCAAGCAGGCCGAGGGCGAGCAGGACAACGGCAGCGGTTCCCGCCGGCGGCGTGGCCGGCCTGCGCATGCGACGGGCAAAGGCGCCGCTCATCCAGAGCACGGCCAGCGTGTCGAGCACCATCAGCGCCAGGGCGGCAGCCACGAGCGGCCCCTTCAGATCCCGCGATTCGTCGAAAGCATAGCGCAATTCGGTCACCGGCGCAGGGATCTCCGGGCGGGCCAGCGGTTCGAAGCGCGTGTCGGCCGCAAGGAGATTGTGGGCATACAGGCCCTCCTCGGTGCCGTAGAGGCCGGGCGGGTTCTCGATGGTGACCGGTGCGCGGTCCGTTCCGACCGCCAACGGCCGCGCATCAGGCGTCGGCGGCACCAGGGCGCCATTCGCTGCGATCATGCGGTAGGGCGCCAGCGTGGCGATGCGGCCTTCGGCATTGGCGGCGGCCGTGCCCTGGTTGCGCGACAACTGCACCAGCCGGCGCAGCATCTCGACGAAGGTGCCCGAGATCGGCAGGTTCGACCAGGTCGCCTGCGGCGTGATGTGGAAAAGCACGATGGTGCCGTCCTCGCGGCGGTCGCCGGTGACCAGCGGCGTCCCGTCCGCCAGGCTCGCCCAGGTGCGCTCGACGATGTCGGGCGTCGGCTCGGCCAATATCTGCCGCATCACCGTCACCTCGTTCGGCGGCGACAGATCCGAGAACGGTCCGTTGGCGGGGAATTCCGCCACGCGCTGCGGCTCGGTCCAGGACAGCGTGCCGCCCAGCGCGCGCTCGCCGGTGCGCAGTCGTACCGGCAGAAGGTCCGTGTCGGGTTCGGCGGCGGCGAGCTTGGAGCCGGCGAAACGCACCAGCGTGCCGCCGTTTCTCACCCAATCGACGAGCCGTGCGTGCGCGGCCTCCGGCAGGGTGCCGACGTCGGCCAAGACGATCATCGCCGGGTTCTGCTCGATCAGTTGCGGAATCGCGACGGCGAGGTCGGGATTGGAGGTCTCGATCAGGTCGGCGAAAGGCTGCAGCGCGTTGCGGATGTAGTAGAGCGGCGACAACAGCGGCTGCGCCTGGTCGGCTTCCGACTGCGAGATCAGCCCGACGCGGCGGCGCTTGGCGTTCTCGTCGAGCACGCGCACCGCCGCTGCCTGCTGCTCGCCGTCGATGGCAACCGAGGCGAAGTCGTTCCTGAGTTCGAAGGGCACCCGCATCGTGCCTGCCGCTACGGTCTCGCCAAGGCCGAAGGCTAGCGTGGCGTCGGCAATACGGCGGCCGCGATCGTCGAAGGCGCCGGCGGTCACCTGCCGCGGCGCCGCGTCGCCCGGCGGGCGGATCGCGGTCAACGTGAAGCCTTCGACGGCATTTTCCGTGGCGGTCAAGCCAAGCGCGGAGAGCCGCTCCGGGACGGCCCAGATCACCGGCCCGGTGTGATTGGCGAACAAGGTGGCGAAGGCACCGTCGTCGCCCGGAGCGGCGAGCCCGTCGGCGAGCACCGCGACGGCGGCACCGGGCTGGCTGCGCAGTGCATCGGCGACGCGGGCGTAGACGGCTGTCCTGTCGGTGGGGATCGGCCGCGGCTCGGCGGCACGCAGCCGGTCGCGCGCGGCCTCCGCATCGAACGGACCGATCTCGGCATTGGGCTTTTCCGCCGTGAAGGCGAGCAACACAGGCGTGCTCGTCCGCGCCGCGTCGGCGATCAGCCGCTCGGCGGTGGCGACGCGACGGTCCCAGTCGGCTGCGCTCGACCAGCCATTGTCGATCACCAGCGCCAGCGCGCTCCCGCCCGTCTCCACCCGCTCGCGCGGATTGAACACCGGTTCGGCCAGCGCCATGATCACCAGAGCCGCCATCACCAGCCGGAGCAGCGTCAGCCACCATGGGCTCTGGTGCGGCGTCTCCTCGCGCTTCAGCACCTTCTGCAGGATGCGCAGCGGCGGAAACAGCTCGGTCTGCGGCCGCGGCGGGGTGAGCCGCAGCAGCCACCAGATGACCGGCAGGGCGAGCAGTCCCCACAGCACCGCCGGCAGGCCGAAGGAGAGCGGCAGCCAGCTCATGGCGAGGGCCTCGGCCCGCGGGAGTGGGAGTGCAGAGTCATGCCCGCACCCCCGATGCGTAGCTGGTCTCGGCCGACATCGCCATGTGGACGCGCACCAGCGCCTCCGATGCGAGGCGGTCGGTGTGGTTGACCGTGTAGCTCCAGCCGAGGCGGCGGCACCAGGCACCGAGCTCCTGGCGGCGGGCCAAATAGAGGCGGCGGTAATCGTCGCCGAGCAGTTCGGCGCGGCCGGCCGTCAGCTTGTCGCCGGTCTCGGGGTCGGTGAACTCGGTGCGGCCGGCATAGGGGAAGGTCTCCTCGGCCGGGTCGGCGACCTCGATCAGATGTGCGCGCACGCCGTGGCGGGCGAGCACGTCGAGCCACTCCTGCGTTTCCTCGACGGGATCGAGGAAATCACCGGCGATCACGATGTCCGAGAAGCGGCGGATCGTCGAGAGGTCAGGACGAACAGGCAGGGCCGGCGCATGGGCGAGCAGCGCTGCGATGCGCTCGGCGCCGCTGCGGGAGGTGATTGGGTCCGTCAGCCCCGGCCAGGCGATGCGCTCGCCGCTGCGCGAAAGGAGTTCGGCCAGCGCCAGCGCGAGCACCAGGGCGCGTGCCTGCTTGGAGACGGATGCGGAGGTGGACTTGTAGAGCATCGAGGGGGAGGGATCGGCCCACAGCCAGACGGTGTGCGCCGCTTCCCATTCGAGGTCGCGCACATAGGTGTGGTCGTCGCGGGCGGAGCGGCGCCAGTCGATGCGCGCCAGCGCCTCGCCCTCCACATAAGGCCGGAACTGCCAGAAATTCTCGCCGATGCCGCGCTTGCGGCGGCCGTGCCAGCCGCTGATCACGGTGGAGACGACGCGGCGGGCCTCGACCAGCAGATCGGGGACCAGCGAGGCGCGGAGCCGGGCGCGGGCCAGTGCCTCGCTGGCGACGACCGGGGACGACGCCTCGCCGATCCGCGCCATCAGAGCCCTTTCACCAGCCTCGCGACCGCGTCGCGCACGGTCATGCCCTCGGCACGTGCTGCGAAGGTCAGCGCCATGCGGTGCTGCAGCACCGGCTCGGCCAGCGCCTTCACGTCGTCGACCGAAGGCGCCAGCCGGCCGTCATAAAGGGCGCGGGCGCGGGCGCACAAAGTCAGCGCCTGGCTGGCCCGGGGGCCGGGACCCCAGGCGACGTGCTTGTCGGTGTCGGCGTCGCCCTGGCCGGGGCGGGCCGAGCGCACCAGCCTCAGGATCGTCTCGACCACGCTCTCCGGCACCGGCATGCGGCGGATCAGGCGCTGGATCTCGCGCAGCCGCTCCGGCGTCAGCACGTTGAGCGGCTTCGCCTCGTCGACGCCGGTGGTCTCCAGCAGGATGCGGCGCTCCGCCTCCAACTCGGGATAGAGGATGTCGATCTGCATCAAGAAGCGGTCGAGTTGCGCCTCGGGCAGCGGATAGGTGCCTTCCTGCTCGAGCGGGTTCTGGGTCGCCAGCACGTGGAAGGGCGAGGGCAGGTCGTGACGGGCACCGGCCACGGTGACGTGATATTCCTGCATGGATTGCAGCAGCGCCGACTGGGTGCGCGGGCTGGCGCGGTTGATCTCGTCGGCCATAAGCAACTGGGCGAAGATCGGGCCGGAGATGAAGCGGAAGGAGCGGCGGCCGGTCTCGTCCTGCTCCATCACCTCGGAGCCGAGGATGTCGGAGGGCATCAGGTCGGGCGTAAACTGGATGCGGCGGGCATCCAGGCCGAGCACGATGCCGAGCGTCTCGACCAGCTTGGTCTTGGCGAGGCCGGGGACGCCGACCAGCAGCGCGTGTCCGCCGGCGAGCAGGGCGACCAGGGTGCGCTCGATGACGCTCTCCTGGCCGAAGATGACGCGTCCGACGCCTTCGCGGATGCGCGATATGTCGGCCAGCGCCCGCTCGGCCTGTGCGATCATCTCCCCTTCGCTGAGGGCGGGATCCTTGATGATTGCGCTCATGCCTCGGGCCTTTCTCGCCTACAACCGGGCCAGTGCGGTCCGGTTCCGACTCAGGTGCAAAGATGTTGCAGTGCCGAACTGCAAACTTAAATAGCCCCACCCGGCTGACAAGCGAGACAACAGTGACTATTTCGTGACCATGCACAGCAATCAGCACGAGGCGACGCAGCAGATGGGCGGGGCCGGCGACGCCGCCGGCCTGTCCGCGCTGATCGGGCGGGCGACGCGCGCCGGCAAGGGGCCGCCGCCGGTGGAACGCTGGAATCCGCCCTTCTGCGGCGATCTCGACATGGAGATCCGGGCGGACGGCACCTGGTTCTATCTCGGCACGCCGATCGGCCGCATGCCGTTGGTGCAGCTATTCTCGAGCGTGCTGCGCAAGGACGACGACGGCAAAACCTATCTGGTCACGCCGGTGGAGAAGGTCGGCATCCGCGTCGCTGACGCGCCCTTCGTGGCGGTCGAGATGAACGTTTCGGGCGAGGGCGACGGCCAGGTCATCACGTTCCGGACCAATGTCGGCGACGTGGTGGAGGCCGGTCCGGGCAATCCGCTGCGTTTCGTCGACGAGCCCGAGACCGGCGGCCTGAAGCCATACGTGCTGGTGCGCGGGCGGCTGGAGGCGCTGCTGGCGCGGCCGGTCATGTACGAGCTGGTGTCGCATGGCGAGGAGATCGATGTCGGCGGCGTCCCGACCTTCGCCGTGCGCTCGAAGGGCGAGGTCTATCCGATCATGCCGGCCGAGCATCTGCGGCGGCTGAGCGCCTGAGCGGATGCGGGGGGCGTCGACACTCTACACGGCGGAGGACTTCCGCCGCCGCGCCGGGCGCGAGGAGAATTTCCTCATCCATCCCGATGAAGACGGGGACCACCGCTTCAATCCGGGACATCCGCGGCTCAATCATCCGAACGGCCTGCGCGAGGCGGCCGTGCTGATCCCCGTCATCGACCACGGCGACATGGCCACCATGCTGCTCACCAAGCGGGCCGAGACCTTGCGCAACCATACCGGCCAGGTGGCCTTTCCGGGCGGGCGCGTCGATCCCGAGGACGGCACGGCGGAGCGGGCGGCGCTGCGCGAGGCGGAGGAGGAGATCGGGCTGCCGGCGACCCATGTCGAGGTGCTGGGGCAGATGCCGGACTATGTCGCGGGCAGCGGCTACCGGATCAAGCCGGTGCTGTCGATCGTGCGGCCGGGCTTCGAGCTCGTGCTCAATCCCGACGAGGTGGACGCCGCCTTCGAGGTGCCGCTGGCCTTCCTCATGGACCCGGTCAACCACGCGCGCGGCAGCCGCTTCTGGGGCGACCGGGAATGGTTCTTCTACGATATGCCCTATGATGGGCGGCGCATCTGGGGCGTGACTGCCGGCATCATCCGCACCCTGTACGAGAGGCTGTACGCGTGAGCGGCACGGCGACGCTGGCTGGCCGCGCAGACTGGCTGCAGGATCGGCACCTGCAGGCGTTGCTCGCCATCCTCGCGGAAGGCGGCGAGCAGGCGCGCATCGCCGGCGGGGCGGTGCGCAATGCGCTGCTGGGCGAGCCGGTGGCCGACATCGACATCGCCACCACGGTGACGCCGGACGAGACGATCCGGCGCGGCGAGGCCGCCGGCTTCAAGGCGGTGCCGACGGGCGCCGAGCACGGCACCATCACGCTGGTCGCCGCCGGACGGCCCTACGAGGTGACGACGCTGCGCGCCGATGTCGAGACGGACGGGCGGCGGGCAAAAGTGCGGTTCGGCCGCGACTGGCAGGCGGACGCCGAACGCCGCGACTTTACCATCAACGGGCTCTATGCCGAGGCCGACGGCACGGTGATCGATCTTGTCGGCGGGCTCGCCGACATCGAGACCCGCACCATCCGCTTCATCGGCGATCCCGAAAAACGCATCCGCGAGGATTTTCTGCGCATCCTGCGCTTCTTCCGCTTCTTCGCCTGGTACGGATCCGGGCGGCCGGACGCGGAGGGGCTGAAGGCGTGCGCGCGGCTGAAGGATGGGATCGACGGGCTTTCTGCCGAGCGGGTATGGGCGGAGCTGAAGAAACTGCTGTCGGCCCCCGACCCGTCGCGGGCGCTTCTGTGGATGCGTCAGGCAAGCGTGCTCACCCGCGCCCTGCCGGAAAGCGAGAAATGGGGCATCGACGCCGTGCACGGGCTGGTCGGTACCGAGCGCGACCTCGGCTGGCCGGCCGACGCAATGCTGAGGCTGGAGGCCATCGTGCCACCGGATGCCGGCCGCATGGCGACGCTCGCCGAGCGGCTGCGCCTGTCGAAGGCGGAGGCGGCGCGGCTGGCCGACTGGGCGAAGGCCGCCCCGCTGGCTGCGACAACCAGTGACACCGCACTGGCGCGCCTGCTCTACCGGGGGTCTCCGCAAGGCATATGCGACCGCCTGCGCCTGTCGTTGGTTTCGGCGCGCGGTCGCGCTGTGGCTGAGACGGAGGCGCTGGTGGAGGCGGGCACCTATGCGCGGCTGCTCAAACGCGCGGCGACATGGCGGAAGCCGGTTTTCCCGCTGAAGGGAGCCGATCTCAAGGCGCTCGGGGTCGAAGACGGACCAGATCTCGGCGCGCTGCTGCGCCGGCTGGAAGAAGAGTGGGTGATGTCGGGCTTCTCGTTGGCGCGCGACGCGCTGCTCGAGCGCGCCGCGGGGCTCGCGGGGGAGGGGGGCTAGGCCGCGTCGCGAACCTTCTCGATGCGCGAGCGGATGGCCTCAATCATGGTCTCGCGGATGATGGTCTCGCCATGAATCTCGCGCAGGTGTTCCACGGCGCGGCGCATCACCTCGGCCTCGTCCTGATGACGGGTATGCCAGTCGCAGCCGGGGACGAGCGATCCGCACTGGAATTCCTTCATCGGCTTTCTCCTTCCTCTTCCAGGTCAGGCTGCCACCATAACACAAACCACGGGCTTTGGTTGCCCCTTCGAGGGCGGAGCTTCGGCCCCGCCCGTCGCCGGGTCAGGCGGCATCACCTGGCGACCTTGACGCGCGCGGCGGTCGTCGACTTGCCCTGCATGTCCAGGCGAGGGTAGCTCTCAGTTCTTGGACACCGCATTGGCGGCGCCGAGCCAATCGGCCACGACCCTGACATCTTCGTCACCGAGCAGATGGCCGGTCTTGACCACCTTGGCTTCGACGCGGCCGCCGTGATCGCGCAGGATCTTTTCCAGCCGCGGACCGTAAGGTGCGTAGGTCTCGTCGGATTCGCCTACGACGATCAGGAAGCGGGTCTTCCTCAAATCGGCCTGCGGGACCTCGTCCAGCACCGGCATGGGCCGCAGTAGCGCGGCGCGCTCGACCAGGCCGGGATGCAGCAGGCAGAGGGCGGCGAGCAGGTTGGCGCCGTTCGAATAGCCGATGAAGACGGTGCGCTTGAGATCGAGCTTCTCGGTCTTGACCTGATTGCGCAGGAAGGTGGCGAATGCCTCCGCCTCGGCGCGGATATCGGTCTGGTCGAAGGCGATTGGCGATATACGCTGGTACCAGCGCGTGGTGCCCTCCTGGGTGACCCGGCCGGCCACGCCCATCAGCGTGGCGCCCGGCGCCAGCCGCGACGCGAGCGGGATCAGGGTCGTTTCGTTACCGCCGGAGCCGTGCAGCAGCACCATGGTTTCGCCCGACGGATTTTTCGGCCGTTTGTAGACGACCTTGAACTGCTTGACGCGCTCGATCGCAGCGGTGGCGGCCGGCGGGAGTTTCGAGCGGCGGTTCTCGACGGGTTTTTTGGTCACGCCGTCCTCCGGTGCGATTCTCAGGACACAGGCTGTCGGCAGGATGTCGTCGGTTGTCCGATCGACGATCGTTTCCGTCGGAACGGACCCGCTCCCGCATGATGACGGTCGTTCGGCTGACCGGGCCGTTGCGGATGCGGAAAGAAGAACGAGCAAGGCGCAGCCAAGCGCACGCATTCTGGCCATGGGCAAAACCCTGTCAGCGAAAAGTTAAGGCTAATTTTAGAGGCCGCGTGCCTTGTCGACCGCCCACCCTCTCCCTCAACCACCGACGCGGGCTTTTCTTCGGCCCGGCACCCAAATGGCGGCGCCTCTATATCGGGGTTTTCGCGAAAGTCACCATCGCCGCGGCGCGGCTCGCGCGATCGTGATCGGACCGATCAGGGCCATTTCACCTCCGGCGGCAGGCTAGAGAGGATCGCAGCGACGTTGCCGCCGGTGTTCAGGCCGAAGATCGTGCCGCGGTCGTAGAGCAGGTTGAACTCGACGTAGCGGCCGCGACGCACGAGCTGCTCGTCGCGGTCGGCCGGCGTCCACACCTCGTTGAAGTTCCCGCGGACAAGGCGGGGATATATATCGAGGAAGGCGAGGCCGACGTCCTGCACGAAGCGGAGGCCGGCATCCCAGCCGCCTTGCTCGGGTGTTGGCTGCAGCCAGTCGAAGAAGATGCCGCCGACGCCGCGCGACTCGTTGCGGTGCTTGAGGAAGAAATATTCGTCGCACCAGGTCTTGAACTTCTCATAGTCGGCGATCGTCGCGTGCTTGCCGCAAGGCACCTGCATGGCGGCATGGAAGGCGAGGGTGTCCGGGTCCTCCTGCGTGCGGCGACGGTCGAGCACCGGCGTCAGATCGGCGCCGCCGCCGAACCAGCAGCGCGAGGTCGCCACCATGCGGGTGTTCATGTGGACGGCCGGCACATTGGGGTTTTGCGGATGGGCGATCAGCGAGATGCCGCTCGCCCAGAAGCGCGGGTCCTCCTCGGCGCCCGGTATCTGCTTTCGGAACTCCGGCGAGAATTCCCCATGGATTGTCGAGGTGTGCACTCCCGCCTTCTCGAAGACGCGGCCGTGGATCACCGACATCACCCCACCGCCGCCCGCGCCGGCCTCGCGCTGCCAGGGCGTGCGTTCGAAACGGCCTGCGGGGCGATCGGCGAGGGGGCCGGCAAGATCGTCCTCGATCGTCTCGAAGGCGGCGCAGATGCGGTCGCGCAGCTCTTCGAACCAGGCTTTCGCCGTTGCCTTGCGATCCTCGATGTCGGCCGGCAGGCCAGGCGCGAGCTGTGGACGCTCCATGATCATTCTCCGTTTGCCACGCCGGACGACATACACGCCGGGCGGCACAAAATGACTCGTATTTTTGCCGACGATCCCTAATCTCATGCAAGTGAGCGTCTTAGTCGCAGGAGGTTTACCGGTGCCCGCGCCGAAAAGACCGCCGCTCGACGGCCTTAGGAGGCAGCTCGACCGCGCCCGCGCGGAAGGTCGGACGAGACTTGGCGACGGTTTTATCCGCGAGACCTTCGTGCTGCCGCGACCCGACGCCCGGCAGAAGGCACAGGAATGGTTCGACCGCTGGCCGAAGCAGGCCTACTGGACGGCGATAGAGAGCTGGTTCGAGCGGCCGAACGACATCATCGAGTTCACGATCCGGCGGCTGCCGGCCGCGGACTGATTGTGGTCACCGGCGCCGCGACACGACCTCCACGACGGATCGATACAAGCCGGACAGTTTGGTTTGGTCCGGCTGCATGGGATCGTCGGGCAGAGCAGGCGCGGCCTGTGCCGGCGACACGGCCAGCCTGGCCTCGATCTTGTCGCGCAGGGTGGCGTAGACCTTGATAGCGGGCGCAAGCGCCACGGCGCGTCGCGACGCCGCCAGCGCCTGCAGAAGATCGCCTTGCCGGTAGCGGATGCCGGCTATCTGGTGGAAGGCGCCGGCGGAGTCCGGCCGCTCAGCGATGATGCCGTCGAAGATGGCGATCGCCCGATCGTATTCCCGAAGCTGCGCCAGGCACCGGCCCATCAGAAATCGATAGCCGGGCTCGCTCGGGGCGAGGGTGAGCGCATTCTCCAGATGCGGCCGCGCCGGGCCGATCTGCTTCATGGCGAACAGCGCCTTGCCGGTCAGGTAGGAGGCATAGGCGGAGCGCGGGTAGAGTGAAACGGCGAACGTCCCGGCCGCTGCGGCCTCGTCGTAACGGCCGGCCCTGACGTGGCGGAAGAGATCGTAGAAGGCCTCGGCGAAGCCGGGATGAGAAAGCGCGCGGCCTTCGTTCTGGAGCAGGGGAATCGGCCGATTGTCGACGAACGTCCTGAGCATGGGCACCAACTGGTCGGCCCGATGCAGGTGGGTTGCCAGATCGTGCTTGTATCCGGTGATGGTTCGCGCCCGGCAGTTGGGTAGGCCGTTAACGCGGTCGATGCAATAGAGGTCGATCGGATCCTCTTCGCTGGCGAAGGTGAGGATGGGCTTCTCCGCCGCGATGATTGCATCGAGCAGGTCAGGGTGGGCGATATGCGCGTCGGCGGCGAGCATCCTCATGCTGCGGCTGCTCTCCAGCCGCAGGATGGTCTCGGCGCCGAAGGCTATCACCCGCGCGCCAAGCCTGGCGCCGTAGAGAATCGCGCCATGCGCCCCCATGCTCTGGCCGAAGGCGTAGATTTCGTCGGTTCCGAGCACGACGGCCCACCGGCGGATGCTGTCGAGCGTCGACTCGAGGTGGTCGCCGAGCCCCGGCACGCCCCCCTGGTACCAGTGCTTGCGTCCGTCGCTGAGGAAGAGGCAATGCGCGTCGAGCGCCTTGCCGACCTTCCAGTACTGGAAGCGGCCGTCGCGGGCGCCGATGCCGCCGAAGAACAAGACGAGCTTTGTCGAGCCCCTTACCGTGCGGAGATGAAAGCTGGGTCCGCTTAGAGCGGTCGGTTGGCTCATCGACAGGTCCTATCGGGGGCCGGCTTAACTTGTCGACCGCCCGTCGACAAGCCTGCGCGCTCCGGCGCCTTCCTTGCCGAGCCGGTCATCCGGGTTGCGCAGCCTGCAGCGGTCGATCGACAGGCAGCCGCAGCCGATGCAGTCGTCCAGGCCGTCGCGCAGGGCCTCCAATTGCCTGATGCGGCGGTCGAGATCTTCGCGCCAGCCCTTTGAAAGCAGACTCCAATCCTGGCGGGTCGGCGTGCGCCCCTCCGGCAGGGAATCGAGCGCCTTGCCGATGTCGGCCAGCGAGATGCCGACCTCCTGGGCGATGCGGATCACCGCGACCCGGCGCAGCACGTCGCCGCCGTAGCGGCGCTGGTTGCCGGCGGTGCGCTGGCTTCTGATCAGCCCCTTTGCCTCGTAGAAATGCAACGCCGAGACCGCGACGCCGCTGCGCTCGGCAACCTGTCCGACGGTCAGTTCCCGTGCCATGCACGCACTCCCTTGACCTCAATATTAGTTGAGGTCTTATCAAGAAGTCCTGACGATGGCAAATCACGAGGAACGACGTGTCGAACTCAGCCCACCTGGCGGATCGCCTCTCCGACGGTCATGGCCGCGGCAAGCGCCACGTTGAGGCTGCGGCCCCCGCCCGGCATCGGGATCAGCAGGCGCGCGTCGGCCGTATCATGGACGGCGTCCGGAACCCCGGCCGATTCGCGGCCGAACAGAAGAATGTCGGACGGGGTGAAAGAGAATTGCGTGTAGGGCCTCGCCGCCCTGGTCGACAGCAGCACGAGCCGCCGGTGTTCGCCATGGCGCCAGGCGTCGAAACTGGCGAAGTCGAGGTGGCGGGTCAGCGCGGCCATTTCCAGATAGTCCATGCCCGCGCGCCGGAGCGCCCGGTCGGAGAGGTCGAAGCCGGCCGGCTCGATGATGTCGACGGCGAGCCCCAAGCAGGCGGCCATGCGCAGGATGGTGCCGGTGTTGCCGGCGATGTCGGGCTGGTAGAGGGCGATGCGGAGCGTGGCCAAGATCTGGTTCCGAAGGCGCGTTGCCGGACGGCCACACAGCAGCCGCAGGTTAGTGCCGCCGGCTTTTCTGGGTGGCATTTTCGGCCGAATGCGGCTATAGGGCGGGCATTGTCAACTCGAACTGACGGAGGCGGATATGGAATTCATGATGACCGTAGATATCCACCGCCCCAATCGTGGGCTTTTCGCCTGACGGCGGCATCGGTTCGACGTTTCAAATCAGCTCTGCAAAAACCTGATCGTCGCGATTCCCGCCGGAACCCATTCCTGGTTCTCGAAGGATTTTGCGATGTCTTTCCTTTCCGTTCGCGGGCAAGCAGGCCCGCATATGCTTCCCGTCCGTGATCCGGACGATCCTATCCGACTCGACGAGGCGCGGCTCGCCGCCTGGGCGCAGGCGCTCGGGCAGGGGCGGGCCGGCGATGGGGCGCAGCGGCGGCCGCATCGCGGCGCCCTGCCGGACGTGGACTTCTCCCGCGCCGAGCGGGCGCCGTCCCGGCCGTCGCTGCTGAAACGGCTGCTGCTGGCGTTCCGGCGGGGCACCGCCGGCGCGCCGATCCGGCCGGCCGGAGGCGAAATGTCAGGAACGCGCAGTGCGGCTCTCGGCGGCGCGTCCCGGACATCCTATCTTGCGCGCAGCGTCGTGGAGCACAGATTCGAGCCGGGATCGCCGGCCGGCAACAGACCGAGGGGGCGCGCCCTTTGAAAGCGCGCTCCGGCATCGATTAGTTCGAGAAAGACCAAGTCCATGTACGCCTGGTTTGAAAAGAGGCTCAATCCGTTCCCGGCAGCCGAGCCGACCGAGCCGCCGAAGACGCTGATCGCCTTCTGCCTGCACTACACCAGGGGCTCGTGGCCTTACATCATCGTCTCGACGGTGCTGTCGGCGGTGCTCGCCGTCATCGAAGTCTGGCTGTTCGGCTTCATGGGCAGCATCGTCGACTGGCTGTCCAACGCCGACCGGGCGACGTTCCTGCAGACGGAGGGCTGGAAGCTCGCCGGCATGGCCTTGATCATCCTGGTGATCTCGCCGGGGCTCGACCTGGTGCGCCAGATGCTGACCCAGCAGACGGTGATGGGCAACTATCCCATGCGCATCCGCTGGCAGGTCCACCGCTACTTGCTCAAGCAGTCGATGACCTTCTACCAGGACGAGTTCGCCGGCCGCATTGCGACGAAGCTGATGCAGACGGCGCTGGCGGTGCGCGACTGCATCATAAAGCTGTTCGAGGTGCTGAACTATGTCAGCATCTATTTCGTCAGCGTGCTGGTGCTGGTGGGCTCGGCCGACTGGCGGCTGATGCTGCCGCTGTTCGCCTGGCTGATCGGCTACGTCTGGCTGCTGCGCTATTTCATTCCGCGCCTCGGCAAGGTCGGCGAGGAGCAAGCCGACGCGCGCTCGACCATGACCGGGCGCATCGCCGACAGCTACGCCAACATCCAGACGGTGAAGCTGTTCTCGCATGCGCGGCGCGAAGCCACCTATGCGCGGGACGCGATGAGCGGCTTCATGGACACCGTCTACAGGTCGATGCGGCTGGTGACCACGCTGTTCGTGCTGCTCGGGCTGCTGAACGCGGCGCTGCTGGTCGGCGTCAGCGCGGTCGCGATCTGGCTCTGGCTCGAGAGCCTGGTGTCGGTCGGCGCCGTGGCGGTGGCCATCGGCGTGGTGCTGAGAATGTGGGGCATGTCGCACTGGGTGATGTGGGAAATGTCGAGCCTGTTCGAGAATATCGGCACGGTGCAGGACGGCATCAATTCGATCTCGCTGCCGCGCCTCGTCGAGGACAAGCCGGACGCCAAGGACATCACCGTCACCGAGGGCAATATCGTCTTCGACCGCGTCGGCTTCCATTACGGCAAGGGCAAGGGCGTCATCGACAACCTGTCGATCCAGGTGCGGCCGGGCGAGAAGGTCGGCATCGTCGGCCGCTCGGGCGCCGGCAAGTCGACGCTGGTCAACCTGCTGCTGCGCTTCTACGACCTGGAGAGCGGGCGCATCCTCATCGACGGGCAGGACATCTCGGCGGTCAAGCAGGATACGCTGCGGGCCAATATCGGCATGGTCACACAGGACACCTCGCTGCTGCACCGCTCGGTGCGGGAGAACGTCCTCTACGGTCGTCCGGACGCCACCGAGGCGATGGTGGTCGAGGCGGCGCGCAAGGCCGAGGCGCTCGACTTCATCGCGGCGCTGAGCGATCCGAAGGGGCGGAGGGGCTTCGACGCGCATGTCGGCGAGCGCGGCGTAAAGCTGTCCGGCGGCCAGCGCCAGCGCATCGCCATCGCCCGCGTCATGCTGAAGGACGCGCCTATCCTCATCCTCGACGAGGCGACCTCGGCGCTGGATTCCGAGGTCGAGGCGGCGATCCAGGAGAACCTCTACCGGCTGATGGAGGGCAAGACGGTGATCGCCATCGCGCACCGGCTCTCCACCATCGCGGCGATGGACCGGCTGATCGTCATGGACAAGGGGTCGGTGATCGAGGACGGCACGCATGACGAGCTGATCGCCAGGCAGGGCCTCTATGCGCAGCTCTGGCAGCGGCAGTCCGGCGGGTTCCTGCCTGACGACGAGGCCGGCGAGGTGGAGAAGGCGGCGGCGGAGTGAGGTTTATGAGAGACCCCGCTCCGCTGGTGACGGCGGCCGACGCTGCCGTTCGGGACGGCACTTCACGCCGCGTCTCCGATCGAGACAAACACTTGCTTACCGAACAGCTTGAGTGCCGCATCAAGCGTGGCGAGCTTGGTAGGGTGGTCGGGGTCGAGGATACGGCGCGCCTCGTTCTCCGCCTTTCCGAGCCGTCTGGCGAACTCAGACTTGGACATGCCGGAAGCGCGAAAGGCTTCGATGACGGCAATTTTCAGGGCGTTGGCCATTTCGACGGGCACGTCGACTTGGCTGGCTTTGCGCTTAGAGGGAATCGGCAGCGGTTTGTCGTGCACAAGGTACCCACGCAGCGCTAATCCCAGGGCATCGGAAGCGCTGGCTTTGGCATCCAGAAAATCGTCACCCTGGGTAATCGCCTCCGGCACATCCGGGAAGGTTACAAGAAAGCCGCCATCGGATTCCGGATGGAAGATCGCAGGATAGACATAGTTCATGGGGATACTCTCCGTCTGGCTCCCTTGGCAGATAGCTGCGAAAGGCGGCTCACTCGACACCTAATTGCCTCTTGATAAGTGCCACATAGCCGGGCCTCAAGTCGCCCGACTTGATAATGGTCATTCTGGGGCCTAGCTCAACTCGACAGTGGAGCCCTTGCCCTTGTCGTCGATGACCTCGAAATATACGCCCTTCTTCCTGGCCCATTTGCGAAGCTCGCGAATCAAGGCTTCACGTTTCATGTCGCCACCCGTTGCCCAGGCAGAAGTATCGCACATTTTTGTGCGAACTGCGACTCGATCCCGCGAAAGGCTGCTGCATGAATGAGACCGGCTTTCGCGAACGGCTGTGGCAGCGGGTCGAGAATTCCGTCGACGCGTTCCGGGACACCGACCGCGAGGTGCTGCCGCAGGATGCGTGGCGTTTCATCCTGTATTTCGCCAACCAGGCGCGCTGGCCGTTCGTGCTGCTGCTCCTCGTCGGCGGTGCGGCCGGCGCGGTGGACGCTGCGCTCTACTGGGCCGTCGGCTGGCTGATCGACCTGCTCGACCACGCCAATCCGGCAACGCTGTTCACCGACCATTGGCGGGAACTCGCAGGCCTGCTCGCTCTACTGCTCGTGGTGCGCACCATCGTCATGATCGCCTCCGCCGTGGTCGAGCAGCAGGTGGTGGTGCCGGGCTTCTTCTCGATGGTGCGCTGGCAGGCGTTCCGCCGGGTCATCGAGCAGCCCTACGATTTCTACCAGAACGACTTCGCCGGGCGGATCGCCACCAAGATCATGCAAGGCGGCGAGGCCGTCGGCGACTTCATCGTCAACGTGCTGCAGACCATGTGGTCGTTCCTGACCTTCATCGTGCTGGCGATCACGATCCTGGTTTCCGTTGATCCGTGGATGGGCGTGGTGGTGGCGCTGTGGTTCGCCGGCTATGCGGCGATCGTCTACTTCCTGCTGCCGGAGATGCGACGGGCGGGCCGGGCGACCGCCGACGAGCGCTCGATCTTCAACGGCCGCCTGGTCGATGCCTTCACCAACATCATGGCGGTAAAGCTGTTCGACAGCGGCCGGCGCGAGCACGCCTATATCCGCGACGGGCTGGAGCGTTTTCTTGCCGCGGTGAAAAGGCTGACCCGGGCCGTCACCACCGTCCGTTCCTCCGTGGCACTGCTCAACGGCATCATGATGAGCGTGATCGCGGCGCTGTGCATGCTTAGTTTTTCGCGCGGCGAGATTTCCACGGGCGCCGTCGCGGCGGCGATGGGCCTGGTGTTCCGGCTGAACCAGATGTCGGGCTGGATGATGTTCAACATCAACGGGCTGATCCGCAACTACGCCACCGTGCAGGACGCGACGCGCACCATCTCGGTCGAGCCGGCGATCCGCGACACGACCGACGCAGCCGTGCTGCCGCGGGCCAAGGGCGACATCCGTTTCGAAAACGTCTCCTTCCATTACGGCAAGGGGGGCGGGGTGATCGAGAACCTGAACCTGCACATCCGTTCCGGTGAACGGGTGGCGCTGGTCGGGCCGTCGGGCGCCGGCAAGACGACCATCGTCAACCTGGCGCTGCGCCTGTTCGACGTCGAGAAGGGCAGGGTGCTGATCGACGGCGAGGACGTGCGCTCGGTAACGCAAGCGTCGCTGCGCGCCCAGTTCGGCGTGGTCACCCAGGAGGCGATGCTGATGCACCGCTCCATCCACGACAATATCGGCTACGGCCGCGCCGGCGCTGGTCATGCCGAGATCGAGGACGCGGCGAAGCGCGCGGCCGCCCATGAGTTCATCAAGGGCGTGGCCGATCCACGCGGCCGCAAAGGCTACGACGCGCATGTCGGCGAGCGCGGCGTCAAGCTTTCCGGCGGCCAGCGCCAGCGCATCGCGATTGCCCGCATGATGCTGAAGGACGCGCCGATCCTCATCCTCGACGAGGCGACCTCGGCGCTCGATTCGGAGGTCGAGGCGGCAATACAGGACAATCTCTACCGGCTGATGGAAGGCAAGACGGTCATCGCCATCGCGCATCGGCTCTCGACCATCGCGGCTCTCGACCGGCTGATCGTGCTCGACCGGGGCCGGGTCGTCGAGGAGGGCACGCATGAGGCGCTGATCGCCAGGGGCGGTCTCTATGCGCAATTGTGGAAGCGACAGTCCGGCGGTTTCCTTCCCGACCGGCTGGCGGCGGAATAGGTCTGCCGAAACTCACGTGAGCGGGGCGGAGGCGGTGGTTTTTTCCGCCCCGATGCCCATTTACCTGCATGCCGATTTTCATGGAGCGAAGCCATGCTGGCCCGCACACCACGCTACCGAATCAAGCGCCTGGACCCAGATCACGAGGCGTTCGCCGCGCTGGCGGAGGAAAGCCGGAAGGAAGGGTTCTGGATGCTCGTTACCCTCGCGAACAACTGGGAGGATGGCCGCAACCGATTCGACAAGCGCGGCGAGGCGCTGTTCGGGGCGTGGCTGGAGAAAGAACTTGCCGGTGTGTGCGGGCTCAATGTCGATCCCTACGTGAAAGGACGACGCGAGGGCCGCGTGCGACATCTCTATGTCGGCACGGCGCACCGCATGAATGGTGTCGGCCGGCAGCTGGTGTGGAGTGCCATCGACAAGGCCCGGAAGCATTTTCCTGTGCTCAACACGCGGTCGGCGCAAACAGCCTTCGGCTTCTACGAGGCGCTAGGCTTTGAGCCGGTGGAGGGCGAGGAATTCGCCACGCACCGCATGCGATTGGCGCGACCCCCGACGCGCGGACGGCAGGGGAACTGACCGTCATGGCGTTGAAACTGCCCGGCAGCACCGATCTCGCGGCGCGCGGCCACACCGGCCTCGAGGTGCTCGACTACGAGATCGTCGCCGAGATGGCTACCTCGCTCGGCACGGCCGGACGCAAGGTCGAGGCGGTCATGGCGCGGCTTCGCGCCCACCAGGGCGATGCCGACCAACGCAAGGCGCTGCTCAGCGAAGCGGCCGAGGCGGTCTATGGCTATTTCGTCCAGCGCGAGTTGTGCGGCCTCAGGCGCCACGACGACGTCATCCGCGACTACGGCATTCCGCGCGAGGTGCTGGCGAGGCTGGGGGCGAAGTGAGCCTGCCGGCACCCTGACGACCATGGTGATGGTTGGGGTTTTGGAGCGTGCATTCACGGGCGCCCCGGGCATGCGCTACGATGCTTCATTCTCAACTGTGCGTCAAACCAGTGGTCGTCAAGGCTATCCCCGCGACAATCTGCCGTCCCGGGGTCCACCGTCTGGACAAGCGATATCTTCGCGCATAAACCAACCGCGAATGCCGGAGGACTTCGCCAGCCCGTTTCGCCACGCGAATGCGGGTCGGCGTATTGAGCGGAACCAAGGCTCTGCCACCGGCAAGGGGTAAGGCGAAAGGATGCCAGTTCCGTGAGCGCTAACGATACGATCGAACCCACCCGCCGCGATTTTCTCTACATTGCAACGGGCATGGCGGGTGTCGTCGGCGCCGGTGCCGTGGCATGGCCCTTCATCGACCAGATGCGCCCGGACGCTTCCACGCTTGCACTGGCCTCGATCGAGGTCGACGTGACCGCGCTCGAGCCCGGCATGTCGCTGACGGCGAAATGGCGCGGCAGGCCGGTCTTCATCCGCAACCGCACGCCTCAGGAGATCGAGGCAGCGAAGGCCGTGCCGGTGGCGGAGCTCAAGGACCCGGTCGCCCGCAACGCCAACCTGCCGGCCGACGCACCGGCAACCGACCAGGATCGCGCGGCGGGCGACGGCAAGGAAAACTGGCTTGTGATGATCGGCGTGTGCACGCATCTCGGCTGCGTGCCGCTCGGCCAGCAGGGCGATTTCGGCGGCTGGTTCTGCCCGTGCCACGGCTCGCACTACGACACGGCCGGCCGCATCCGCAAAGGCCCGGCGCCGGAGAATCTCGCCGTTCCGGTCTTCTCCTTCATTTCCGACACCAAGATCCGCATCGGCTGAGGCTCCAGGGGGACACATCATGAGCGGTGGACACTCGACCTATACGCCGAAGTCTGGCCTCGGAAAGTGGATCGACGCGCGCATGCCGCTGCCGCGTCTGGTCTACGATTCCTTCGTGGCCTATCCGGTGCCGCGCAACCTGAATTACGCCTATACCTTTGGCGGAATTCTCTCGCTGATGCTGGGGGCGCAGATCCTGACCGGCGTGGTGCTGGCCATGCACTACACCGCCGACACGACGCTCGCCTTCCATTCCGTCGAGAAGATCATGCGCGACGTGAATTCGGGCTGGCTGCTGCGCTACCTGCATTCCAACGGCGCCTCGATGTTCTTCATCGCCGTCTACATCCACATCTTCCGCGGCCTCTATTACGGCTCCTACAAGGCGCCGCGCGAGCTCCTGTGGATCCTCGGCTGCATCATCTACCTGTTGATGATGGCGACCGGCTTCATGGGCTATGTGCTGCCCTGGGGGCAGATGTCGTTCTGGGGCGCCACCGTCATCACCGGCTTCTTCACCGCCATCCCGCTGGTTGGCGACTGGATCCAGCAGCTGCTGCTCGGCGGCTTCGCCGTCGACAACCCGACGCTCAACCGCTTCTTCGCGCTACACTACCTGCTGCCGTTCATGATCGCCGGCGTCGTAGTGCTGCACGTGTGGGCGCTTCATGTGGTCGGCCAGACCAACCCGACCGGCATCGAGGTCAAGTCGAAGACCGACACCGTCGCCTTCACGCCCTATGCGACGATCAAGGACGGCTTCGCCATGGTGCTGTTCCTGCTGTTCTTCGCCTGGTTCGTGTTCTACATCCCGAACTATCTCGGCCATCCCGACAACTACATCGTCGCGGATCCGCTGAAGACGCCGGCCCACATCGTCCCGGAATGGTACTACCTGCCGTTCTACGCGATCCTGCGCGCCATCACCTTCAACATCGGGCCGATCGACTCCAAGCTCGGCGGCGTGCTGGCGATGTTCGGCTCGATCGCCATCCTGTTCGTCGTACCGTGGCTGGACACCTCGAAGGTGCGTTCGGCCGTCTATCGGCCCTGGTATAAGCTGTTCTTCTGGCTCTTCGTGGTCAACGCCATCTTCCTCGGCTGGCTCGGCTCGCGGCCCGCGGAAGGCGGCGGCCTGCTGACGCTGCTGTTCGCAGGCGAGTTCCGGGGCAATTATGTCGGCTATTCGCAGCTCTCCACGCTCTACTACTTCGCGTTCTTCATCGTGATCATGCCCGTCCTCGGCCTGATCGAGACGCCGCGCCGTCTGCCGAACTCTATCACCGAGGCGGTGCTGGACAAGAACAAGGGCGGTGCCGGTCATCCGGCGGGAGCCACCGCCGCGCCGGAAACCAAGGGCTGAGCCAGAGAATCTCGAGAGGGACTTTCCGCATGAACAAGATTCTCAAAGGCGTTGCAGCGGCCTCCCTGGCGTTCGCCTGCACGCTCGGCGTGGCGGCTGCCGCCGAAGAGGAAGGGCACAGCGCGGCCGAGCCGACGCATTTCCCGATCCACAAGCCGGCCGAGATGGACTGGACCTTCGCCGGGCCGTTCGGCACCTACGACAAGGCGCAACTGCAGCGCGGCCTCAAAATCTATCGCGAGGTCTGCTCGGCCTGCCATTCGATGGAACTGGTGGCGTTCCGCACGCTGGAAGATCTCGGCTATTCCGAGGCGCAGGTGAAGACGCTTGCCGCGGAGTACGAGGTCGAGGACGGGCCGAACGCCGACGGCGAGATGTTCCAGCGCCCGGCAATCCCCTCCGACCATTTCCCGTCGCCCTATCCGAACAGCGCCGCGGCGGCCGCCGCCAACAATGGCGCTGTGCCGCCGGACTTCTCGCTGATCGCCAAGGCGCGGGCGGTGGAGCGCGGCTTCCCGACCTTCGTGTTCGACATCTTCACGCAATATGCGGAAGGCGGCCCGGACTACATCCACGCGCTGCTGACCGGCTACGGCCATGAGGCGCCGGAAGGCATGGAGATCGCCGCCGGCACCCACTACAACCCGTATTTCATCGCCGGCAAATCGCTGGCGATGGCGCAGCCGATCACCGACGGCCAAGTCAGCTACGAGGACGGCTCGCCCGAGACGGTCGACCAGTATTCCCGCGACGTCGCGGCCTTCCTGATGTGGGCGGCCGAGCCGCACATGGTGGCGCGCAAGCAGACGGGCTTCAGCGTCATCGCCTTCCTGATCCTGTTCGCCGGGCTGGTCTATCTCACCAAGCGCAAGGTGTGGTCGGCCGTGCCGCACTGATCGCGCAGCGCGACATCGATCCGGATCGGGCGCTTCGGCGCCCTTTCCTTTTTGTGCGTCAGCCGCCACAGTGATGCGCTGCGCTCCCCGGCCCGGAGTTACCTCCCCATGAAAGCTTCCCTCGAAGACACGCTGCTTGCGGCGATCCGCACCATTCCGGACTATCCCAGGCCGGGCATCCTGTTCCGCGACATCACCACGCTGCTCGGTGACGCCCGAGCCTTCCGGCGGGCGATCGACGAGTTGGTGCATCCGTATGCCGGGACCAAGATCGAGAAGATCGCCGGCATCGAGGCGCGCGGCTTCATTCTTGGCGGCGCCATCGCGCACCAGCTGTCGGCCGGTTTCGTGCCGATCCGCAAGAAAGGCAAGCTGCCGCATGAGACTGTGCGCGTCGCCTACAGCCTGGAATACGGCATCGACGAGATGGAGATGCACAAGGACGGCGTGGCGACCGGCGAGAAGGTGATCCTGGTCGACGACCTGATCGCCACCGGCGGCACCGCTGAGGCGGCGGTCAAGCTGCTGCGCCAGATTGGCGCCGACATCGTCGCGGCCTGCTTCGTCATCGATCTGCCCGATCTCGGCGGCCGCGCCAAGCTGGAGGCGCTGGGCGTGCCGGTCAGGACGCTGATCGGCTTCGAGGGGCGTTGAGGGCGACAGGAAGGACGCACCGCTATCGAGAGGCGCCCGTCGCCTACTCTGCCTTCACCAGCATGGTGCTGTCGAACGCGATCACCTTGTCGCCGGTCGAGTCGAAGCCCTCCGAGCGCAGCGACACCAGCCGCCAACCGGGCCGTGTCGCCAAGGGGCGGTGGTTGAGTATGGTGCGGGTATAGGAAACCGTCTCGCCGGCATAGACCGGCTTCAGCCATTTGAGATCGGTGAAGCCGGGGGAGGGGCCGAGCTCCGGCTTCGGCCCCGGCCCTTCCCAGGATGTGGCGCCGCCGACGGGGACGGCGACGTTGCGCTTCATCCAGCCCGCGGCGGTGTGCCAGCCCGAGGCGCAGAGGCGGCCGAAGACCGAATGCTCGGCCGCGGCCTCATCGACGTGAAAGCGCTGCGGGTCGAACTTCTGGGCAAATGCCTTGATCTCGTCCGCCGGAAAATGGACGGAGCCGATCTCGACGGTTTCGCCCAGCTGGAGAAAATCGTCGAGGGTCATGCCGCGCTCCGCCTGAGGAACATGCCGCTGTTCTGCAGCTCCAGCACGACTTCGCCCTTCTGATTGAGCAGCTCGTGCCGGCAGGTGACGAAGCCGAGCGCCGGGCGCGACTGCGAGGTCCGCTTGGCGAGCACGGTGCTCCTGCCCGTCAACGTGTCGCCGGCCAGAACCGGTTTCTTCCAGCGGGCGTGGTCGATGCCGGGAGCCCCTTGCGAGGTGGAGTCGAGCAGGAAGGCGTCGCACATCATGCGCATGAAGATGCAGCAGGTGTGCCAGCCGGATGCCGACAGCCCGCCGAGGATGCTTGCCTTGCCCGCCTCCTCGTCGAGATGCATGGGCTGCGGGTCGAACTCGGCAGCGAATGCCACGATCTCCTCCGCGGTCACCAGCTTGACGCCGAGGGGGATGGTCGTTCCCACCTCGAAATCCTCGAAGGCCCAGCGCTTTTCGGACATGCCCTTGTTCATCCTGTTCAGCTTTGAACGACCTAGCAGAGCCGGCCGGATGTGGCCAGCTACAGCCAGCCGCGCTGCTTGAACCACCAGAAGGGCAGGACTGCCGCCAGCACCATGACGCCGATCGCCAGCGGGTAGCCGAAGCTCCATTCGAGTTCGGGCATGTGGGAGAAGTTCATGCCGTAGACCGAGGCGACCAGTGTGGGCGGCAGGAACACCACCGCCGCCACCGAGACGATCTTGATGATGGCGTTCTGCTCGATGTTGATCATGCCGAGGGTGGCGTCGAGCAGGAAGGTGACTTTCTGCGACAGCGACTCGGCATGCGACACCAGGGACTGCACGTCCCGCGACAGCGTCTTCACTCGGCCACGCAGATCCTTGCCGCCATTGCCGGCCATGGCGACGTTGCCCAGGAAGGTGGAGAGGCGCTGCAGGCTGACCAGGCTGTCCTGGACGTTGGAGATGAACTGCTCCTTGCGACCGATACGGCGCAGGATGATCTGGAAATTGACGTCCCGCTTCGAAGCCTTCTTCTCGGTCGGATGGAAGATCTCGCGGGCGAGGTCGACGACGTCGCGGCTGGCGCGTTCCAGAAGGTCGGCCAGGCGGTCGACGATTGCTTCGAGCAGGGCGATCAGGATCGCCTTCCCGTCGACGCAGTTGAGATCGGTGCTTTCGGCGCGCATCGGAAAGGTCTGGAAGGCGCGGGGCTCGTGATAGCGCACCGTCACCAGGCGGTCCTTGGCGATCACGAAAGTGACCGGGCCGATCACGTGATTGTCGCCCTCCGCATGGGCGGGCAGCGTCGCCGTCATGAAATAGGCGCCAGCCTCGGAATAAAGGCGCGAGGAGATCTCGATCTCCTCCATCTCCTCGCGGGTCGGCACGTTGACGCCGAGCCACTGCTCGATGGTGGCCTCCTCCTCCTTGGACGGCTCGAACAGGTCCGCCCAGATCACCCTTTGCTGGTCCGCGAGCAGGTCCGGCACCTCGCGCAGCCGGTCGTTGTCCATGACGAAGGCTTTGATCATCGCCAAGACTCCCTTGATTTCAGCCAAGAGTGGGCGCGTCGAATTGGACGCCGTTGATATGGATTGCGCCATGGGAGCATTCGCGGGAAGCGGCCCGGCGCCCGAGCCCGATAGACCCGTACGGGCCTTGCGTCAAGCCGGGCCGAGGAGACGCGAAATCCTCCGTCGTCTCCTTTCCGTTTGCATGTCGGGCGCCACCTGTTCTCCCAGCAGGAGATCGAAAGACATGACCGGGCCGCAACTCACAGTCAGGCTCGCCGAAGCGCTTTACCGCTACAATGTAGAACGGACGGGGCTGGACGACCGCATCCCGATCGGCGCCAGCCTCTCCGATCCGGAGACGGGGCAAATCTTCGGCGGGCTGTGGGGCAGGACCGAGCTCGGCCTGCTGTTCATTGACATGTTCTACCTGCCGGAGGAACTGCGCGGACAGGCATTCGGAAGCCGCCTGCTCGCCGCCGTTGAGGCCGAGGCGAGGCGCCGCGGCTGCAAGCGAGCGGTCGTGGAGACCAGCAGCTTCCAGGCGCCGGGATTCTACGAACGACACGGCTACGAGGAATTCGGCCGGGTCGCTTTCGGCACCGGCAGAGACGCCAGGATATTCCTGCGCAAGGAACTGGAGTGAGCGACGGCGGCGCGGAAGCGGACGATGCGCCGCCGGGAGCGAGTCCCTCAGGTGTTGAACTTGAACAAGAGCACGTCGCCGTCCTGGACCACGTACTCCTTGCCTTCGTCGCGCGCCTTGCCGGACTCCTTGGCCGCGACCTCGCCGCCCAGCGCGACGAAGTCGTCATAGGCTATGGTCTGGGCGCGGATGAAGCCGCGCTCGAAATCGGTGTGGATGACGCCCGCCGCCTGCGGCGCCTTGGTGCCCTTGAGGATCGTCCAGGCGCGCGTCTCCTTCGGGCCGGCGGTGAAATAGGTGATGAGGTGGAGCAGGTCGTAGCCGGCGCGGATCAGCTTGTCCAAGCCCGGTTCCTCCAGCCCCATCGAGGCGAGAAACTCCAGCTCCTCGTCGTCGGGAAGCTGCGCCACCTCGGCCTCGATGGCGGCCGATATCACCACGGTTCCCGCACCTTGCGTCGCCGCCATCGCCTCCACGGCCCTGGTATGCTCGTTGCCGGTCGCGGCGTCAGCCTCGGCGACGTTGCAGACATAGAGCACTGGATGCGCGGTGAGCAGGTTCAGGCCCTGCAGGGTTCGCAGATCCTCGGCGGCGATCCCTTGCAGCATGACGCGGGCTGGCCGGCCGGCCTGCAGCAACTCCAGCGCTTTCTCCATGACCGGAAGCAGCGTGAGCGCCTCCTTGTCCTTGCCCTGGGCGCGCTTGCGGAACTGGACGATGCGGCGTTCCAGGCTTTCGAGATCAGCCAGCATCAGCTCGGTCTCGACCGTCTCGGCGTCGGCGACCGGATCGATGCGGCCTTCGACATGGGTGATGTCGTCGTCCTCGAAACAGCGCAGCACATGCACGATCGCGTCGACCTCGCGGATGTTGGCGAGGAACTGGTTGCCCAGCCCTTCGCCCTTGGACGCGCCGCGCACCAGCCCGGCGATGTCGACGAAGGAGATGCGGGTCGGGATGATCTCCTTCGACTTGGCGATGGCCGCGATCTTGTCCAGCCGCGGATCTGGCACGGCCACCTCGCCGGTGTTCGGCTCGATGGTGCAGAAGGGATAGTTCGCCGCCTGCGCGGCGGCGGTGCGCGTCAGCGCGTTGAACAGCGTCGACTTGCCGACGTTGGGCAAGCCAACGATGCCGCATTTGAAGCCCATTTTTCTCTTTCCTACCGGGAGACCAGGATTTGCTCTGGCGTATGGGCGAACGGGTCCACGATCGTCAAGCCTTCGATGGCCTGGCCGTCCTGCAAATCCTCCGACAGGAAATGCGTGCAGCCGAGTTCCAGCGCGGAGGCTAGCAATAGACAATCCCACCACGAGTAGCGATGAGCGATGTGGAGGCCACGGGCCACAGCCACCTCGCGCCGCGTCAACGGCCTGTCGCCAAGAGCAGATAGCTGGCCTGTCAGCGAAAAGACGGCTTCGGCGTCCGCAAGCCATTTTTTCCGGAGAAGGACGTCGGTCAGTTCGTTGAGAACTTGGAGGTTGACGATGGACCCCTGAATGGCGCCGAGTTCTCGCAACCATTGCCGGGCCGTCTCCAGTTTCTGAACATCTCTCCTGTCGTGCGAATAGAGAAGGACGTTCGTGTCGATGAAGACCTTAACGTCTGGCATTGCGTTCTTCGGCCGTCGGCATTCTGCCGTTTTCCGTTACGTTCCATTTGGGACTTGTCCACAGGCGCTCCAGCGCCTCAAGCTGCGGGTTTCGCAGTTCCGCGGTCTCCTCGGCATTCATCTTTTCCCGGGCGGCCTCGGCCAAATATTTGGAAACGCTCTTGCCGGCCCGTGCCGCCGCGACGCGAGTGCGACGGGCAAGCTCGTCATCCATTGAAATGGTAACGTTCTTCATCTCACGGACTCACGAAAACACAAACCTCGTGTAATATGGCATGGATGCGCCGCGCGGCAAACGGGCGTGGCACCCCTTGGAACGAATCCTCCCACCTCCCGTTCGAGAATTGGTCAGCACGGGAAAGATGCGATGGCGGCTCCGCGCGCGGTCTGGAAGGGTTTTCTGAAATTCGGCTCCGTGGCCTGCGCGGTGAAGCTGGTCGGAGCCACGTCGGAGGCGGAGAAGGTCCATTTCCGCATCCTCAACCGCAAGACCCGCGAGCCGGTGAAGAGCGCCTATGTAGACGAAGGGACGGACAAGATTGTCGAAGCCGAGGACCAGGTGAAGGGTTTCGAACTCGACAATGGCGAGTTCCTGGTAATCGAGCCCGACGAGATCAAGCGACTTAAGCTCACCTCCGAGCACACGCTCGAAGTCGACGCGTTCGTCGACATCGATGCCATCGACCAGCGCTACCTCGAAAAACCCTATCACATGGTGCCGGCCGACAAGGTGGCGCGCGAGCCCTTCGCCGTTATCCGCGAGGCCTTGCTGCGGAAGAAGGCAGCGGCACGCTCCTGCATCGTGCTCTACCAGCGCGGCCGCGAGGTGGTGATCCAGCCGGAGGACGGCGGGCTGCTGATGACCACCCTGCGCAGCCGCAACGAGGTGCTCGACGCTGATGCGGTCTTCGACGAGCTCAAGAAGGTCAAGACCGATGCCGAGATGATCGAGATCGCCGAACTTTTGATCGACAAGAAGGCGACGACGTTCGATCCGTCGAAGTTCGAGGACACCTACGAGAATGCGCTGATCGAGATGATCCGCGCCAAGCAGCAGGGCAAGGCGCCTCCCAGGGCGGCGCCGCGGCCGAAGGAGAATGTGGTCAATCTCGCCGACGTGCTGCGCAAGAGCCTGGAGAAGGAAGGGATTTCGCGCAAGGCCACGCCGAAGAAGGGACGAAAAAGGGCGGCGTGAGTGCGACGGTCTGACGCAAAAGGCTTCTACGAACCCTTGCCGCCGAACAGTTTCTTCAGCATGGCGGCCATCGGGCCGGTTTCCGGCACCTGGACGGCGGGCTGCTGCGAACGGGCCTGGCGGATGTGGCTGCGACCCTTGGCGGCGGGCTTGTCGTCGGCCGGCAAGGACTGGCTGCGAGCGCTGGCTTTAGCTGCGGGATCCACTGTCGGAACCGCCAAGCTCAGCCGGTTCATGAAACCGTTTTCGTCACCCTTCACGAGATAGCCGGCATTGTCGGCGACAGCTTCCAGCAGCGGCTCGAGCCAGGCGGCGTCGGCCTCGGCGAAGTCGCCCAGCACATGGCCGTGCACGAGTTCCTTCACGCCGGGATGGCCGATGCCGACACGCACGCGCCGGTAATCCCTGCCGAGATGCTGGTCGAGCGAGCGGATGCCGTTGTGGCCGCCGGCGCTGCCGCCGGTCTTGACCCGGACCTTTCCGGCGACGAGATCGAGCTCGTCGTAGAAGACGGAGAGGTCGGCAGGCGCCAGCTTGTAGAAGCGCATGGCTTCGCCGACCGACTGGCCGGAGAGATTCATGAAGGTCTGCGGCTTGATGAGAAGGATCTTCTCGCCGTCGATCGTTCCGTCGGCGACGAGGCCGCGGAATTTCTTCGACCAGGGAGAAAAATTATGGCGGCGGTGGATCGCATCCGCCGCCATGAAGCCGACATTGTGTCGGTTTTTTGCGTATGGCGCGCCCGGATTGCCGAGGCCAGCGAAGATCAGCACGGCACAGCCTCCGGGCGCGGGAGGATTATTCCTCGGCTTCCGCCGCCGGCTCGGCGGCTTCGGTCTCTTCGACCTCCGGCTTCATCGCGGCGGAGCCGGCGATGGTGGCGATGGTGAAGTCGCGGTCATGGATGACCGGGCGCACGCCAGCCGGCAGTTTGACCGCCGAGATGTGGATGGAATCGCCGATGTCGGCGCCGGTGAGGTCGACCGTGATGAACTCCGGGATGGCGTTGGCCGGGCAGTGGAACTCGACCTCGTGACGCACGATGTTGAGCACGCCGCCGCGCTTGATGCCGGGCGACTTGTCCTCGTTGACGAAGTGGACGGGCACCTCGACATTGACCTCGGTATCCTTGCCGACCCGCAGGAAGTCGACATGAACCGGCATGTCCTTCACCGGATCGAGCTGATAGTCCTTGGGCAGGACCTGGATCTTCTTGCCGCCGACGTCGATCGTGGCGATGGTGGTCAGGAAGCCGCCGCCGTGAATCTTGTAGTAGACGTCCTTGTAGGGGAGAGCGATCGCCAGGGGAGGCTGCTTATCTCCATAGATGACTGCGGGCACTTTGCCGTCGCGGCGAACTGCACGGGCGGACCCCTTACCGACCTGTTCGCGCGCCTCGGCCGTGAGCTCGTAAGTCTCGCTCATGGCATTTTCCTTTCACGTTACTGGAGCGCCTCCGAGCACCGCTACGCGGAACCCGAAAACGTCGAAAGCCGCCTTCTTCGCGCGTGGCCCCTGCCGGGAGCCGGAAGGAAGACCATGCGAGGATGGCGGCGATCGCCCGCGTTGCCTCCAAGGGTGTCTGCGCGGGTGGCGGCTCTATAGCGGAAGGGGCTTTTTCGCGCAAGGCGTTCGCACTCAAGGCGATAAGCGGTCTCCACGGATTGTCATGCGCGCGTAAGCTTCGGGGATGATGGTGGCAATGTGCGGGCGAGCCATAGGGCGCAGGACTGTGATTTCACAAAGAATGTTGGCAAAGGTGCCGACTGGAGCGTATGCTCGCACCGTCGGGGGCATGGTGGACTCCCCGTGAGGCGTTTTGCCCAAGCTCCGCCTTCGCTATGCATGCGGAGGAAAACCATGCCCGGACGTCTTTCCCCTCAAGACTTGATCCCGCTTGTCGGCACCGCCCGCAGCCCGTTGTTCATCGACGTACGCCGGCCGAACGCGCTTGCCGCCTCGCCGGTGCGGATCGCCGCCGCGCTTTGGCGCGATCACATGGCGGTCGAAGAATGGCTGCGGCGTCTGCCGGCCGGCCGCCGGATCGTCGTCTATTGCACGCATGGTCACAATGTCAGCGAGATCGCGCTGGCGCGCCTGGCGGCGGCGGGCGCCGACGCCGCCATGCTGGATGGCGGCATCGAAGCCTGGATCGCCGCCGGCGGACCGACCGTCTTGCGCGAAGCGCCGGGCATCGAGGCCGGGCTGCCGAGGCCCAGCGTCTGGGTCACGCGCGAGCGGCCGAAGATCGACCGCATCGCCTGCCCGTGGCTGATCCGCCGCTTCGTCGATCCGCTTGCCGTGTTTCATTTCGTCGCCGCCGAATGGGTCGCCGACATAGCCGCGGAAACCGGCTGGATTCCCTTCGACATCAAGGACGTGTTCTACTCGCATCGCGGCGAGGAGTGCAGCTTCGACACGCTGATCGCAGAACTCGGCCTGACCGACCCGGCGCTGCTGCACCTGGCGCGGATCGTCCGGGGTGCCGATACCGCGCGCCTCGATCTCGAACCTCGGGCGGCGGGGCTGCTCGCCCTCTCCCTCGGCCTCTCGGCGATCGAGGCCGATGACCTCGGCCAACTGGAAAAAGGCATGATCCTGTATGACGCCCTCTATGGGTGGTGCCGCCATGCGACCGCGGAAACCCACAACTGGCCGGCAAAGGCGGCGTGAGATGGATCAGGTGTCATCGCAGCCGCAGCCCGTCTCCTTTGCCGAAGCGACGAGCGTGTTTGCGAAGATCGGTCTGCTGTCCTTCGGTGGGCCGGCCGGGCAGATCGCGCTCATGCACCGCATCCTGGTCGAGGAGAAACGCTGGCTCGACGAGTCGCGCTTCCTGCATGCGCTGAACTACTGCATGCTCCTGCCCGGACCGGAGGCCATGCAACTCGCCACCTATGCCGGCTGGCTGCTGCATGGCGTGCGCGGCGGGCTGATCGCCGGGCTGCTGTTCGTGCTGCCGGGCGCGGTGGTCATCACCGCGCTCTCGGCGGTCTACCTCGCCTTTGGCGGCGTGCCCCTGGTGCAGGGATTGCTTTTCGGGCTGAAGGCGGCGGTGCTCGCGGTCGTGCTGGAGGCGCTGATCAAGGTCTCCAGGCGGGCGCTGACCGGCCGCGTGGCCGCGATGCTCGCGGTCGTCGCCTTCGTGGCGATCGCCTTCCTGAAGGTGCCTTTCCCGGCTATCATTTTTGCGGCCGCCCTGTTCGGAGCGCTCTGGCATTATTTCCGCCCGGCAGCCCGGACGGTCCGGCTGGAGGACGAACAGGCGGCGGCTACGCCGATGCCGGAATGGACGCGGCCGAGTCCGGCACGGTTTGCGCGGACCTTGGCCGTGTGGGTGGCGATCTGGTTCCTGCCGCTCGCCTTTCTGGTGGCGTGGCTCGGCCGGGACCACGTCTTCGCCGCCGAGGCGCTTTTCTTCTCCAAGATGGCGGCGGTCACCTTCGGCGGCGCCTATGCGGTGCTCGCCTATGTCGCCCAGCAGGCGGTCGACGTCTATGGCTGGCTGAAACCGGACGAGATGCTGACCGGGCTTGGGCTGGCCGAGACGACGCCCGGCCCGCTGATCCTGGTGCTGGTCTATGTCGGCTTTCTCGGCGGGGCGCGGCTCTCCGGCCTCGATCCGTTGCTCGGCGGGCTGGCCGGCGCGGCGGTGACGCTGTGGTTCACCTTCGTGCCCTGCTTCCTGTGGATCTTCGTCGGGGCGCCTTATGTCGAGACGCTGCGGCGCGTGCGCTGGCTGTCCGGGGCACTGTCGGCGGTCACCGCGGCGGTAGTCGGCGTCATCGCCAACCTGGCCGTCTGGTTCGGCCTGCATGTGCTGTTCGGCACGGTCGGCGAGGCGAGGGCGGGGCCGTTCACCGTACCGGTGCCCGACTTCGCGACGCTCGACTGGGTGGCCTTGGCCATCGCGGTTGCCGCGGCAGTTGCCTTGCTTTGGCTGAAGGCGAATATGATCGCCGTTCTGGTATTCGCAGCGCTCGCCGGCGCCGCGTGGACGATGGCCTGAAATCGAGCGAAGCAGGAGCTGAACCGGGCCGCGCGAAAACGCTCAGTCGAACAGGCTCGACACGGATTCCTCCGTCGCGGTGCGCGAGATGGCCTCGCCGATCAGGTCGGCGATCGAGACGACGCGGATGTTGCGGGCGTCCATGACGGTCTGCGTCGGCTGGATGGAATCGGTGATGACCAGCTCCTGCAGCTTCGAGCCGGTGATACGGGCGACCGCGCCGCCCGACAGCACGCCGTGGGTGATGTAGGCGGTGACGCTGGTGGCGCCGTTGGCCAGCAGCGCGTCGGCGGCATTGCACAGCGTGCCGCCGGAATCGACGATGTCATCGATCAGCAGGCAGTCCTTGCCGCGCACGTCGCCGATGACGTTCATGACCTCGGATTCGCCGGGCCTCTCGCGGCGCTTGTCGACGATGGCGAGCTGCGCGTCGAGGCGTTTGGCAAGCGCGCGCGCGCGGACCACGCCGCCGACGTCCGGCGACACCACCATGACGTTGGCGAGCTGCTTGTATTTGGACTTCACGTCGCGGGCCATCACCGGCACCGAGAACAGATTGTCGGTGGGGATGTCGAAAAATCCCTGGATCTGGCCGGCATGAAGGTCGAGCGTGAGCACACGGTTGGCGCCGGCGCGGGTGATCATGTTGGCGACCAGCTTGGCCGAGATCGGCGTACGGCCGGAGGCGCGGCGGTCCTGGCGGGCATAGCCGAAATAGGGGATGACCGCCGTGATGCGCCGCGCCGAGGAGCGCATGAACGCATCGATCATGATCAAAATTTCCATCAGGTTGTCGTTGGTCGGGAAGGAGGTGGACTGCAGGATGAAGACATCCTCGCCGCGCACGTTCTCCTGGATCTCGACGAAGATTTCCTGGTCGGCGAACCGCCTGACGGTTGCCTTGCCGATCGGAATGTTGAGATAGCGGGCCACCCCCTCTGCCAGCGTCCGGTTGGAGTTGCCCGCAAAAAGTTTCATGTGTCGGTTCCGAAGGGATAGTTGAGCGGGCTTTTAACCGCCTTCCGCGCTATTGCAAGCGCGAGGCGGCGGTGTTCCCGACAAAAGCGCATTTGTCTCGGAGCGGGATGAATCGGGACAGAGTCGTTCATCTTGCTCCAACTCTTTGTTTCATCGCATGATCTTATCCGAAAAGCCTGCAGTTTTCGCTGCGCTGGCGTTCGGTTCGGGATCGTGCTCAGCCGCTGGCGCCTGCAAGCCAGTTCGCCAACTGGTCGATGGTCTGATCGGCGATCGCCTGCATGGCCGTGGAGGGAACGGAGGCCCAGCCGTCGCCGCCGGCCGAGGCCGCCTTCTGCTGGCCGGAGATGCGGTGGATGCGGTTGCCGGTCGGGTCGTAGACGTCCCAGACGTAGATGACGGTCGTTTCCTTGCCCTCGACCAGCGGCGTGAAATAACCCTTGAGCATATGGGTGGTGCTGGTGTCGGCGCTGCCGGTCAGCCGCATGCCGCGTTCGCGCGCGCGGCTGGCCAGCCGCTCCGACAGCGCCGTCGCGGCCTCGACCGAGGTGCCGACGATCGGCGCGAACTGGATGCGGGCATTGGCGACCAGCGCGGCTGACGGTCCCGTGGGCGGCGCCGGCGTGGAGGAGGCAGCCGCTGGCGCGGCCGCCGATTGCGACGGGTCGGGCGTGGTCGAGGATGTCGATCCCTGCGCCGGCGGGGTGATCGCCGAGGGCTCCAGCACGTCCTGGGTGCTGCTGCATGCCGCCAGGACCGCCATCGCCATCACGGCGCCGGCCAGCAGCGGCTTACGCATCCTACCCTCAACCGTATCGTTCAATGCGCGTACCCTTTTGCCGACTGCCGATTCACTGCACGATCAAGTCGAGATCATGGCGGGAAAGGGGCCTGGGCTGCGTTTCGGTGGTGAGATAGGTGCGGCCCAGCGTCATCGCCGTCTCGGTTTCCGAATCCATGATGATCATGTGGGCGAACAGCGTCATGTTGGGCGCGATCGGCTCGGCGTTGCCCTGGTAGAACATCGGCGTGTCCATCCAGCTCGGCGCGAAGCGGGCGCCGACGGAGTAGCCGCAGGCATTCAGCCTGTGCCGCGTCAGGTCGTGCGCTTCCATCGCCTTGGCATGGGCGTCGAAGACATCGCCGAAGGTGTTGCCGGGCGTCATCGCCCGCTCGACCGCCGTCAGCGCGTCGCGTGCCGCCTCGAACAGCTCCTGATGCCGTTTCGAGGCCTTGCCGGTGAGGATCGTGCGCATCATCGGCGCATGGTAGTGGTGGAAGACGCCGGCCCATTCGAGCGTCAGCTGGTCGTTCTTGGTGAGCTTGCGCCGTCCCGCCTTGTACCGGCACAGCAGCGCGTCGGCGCCGGAGCCGATGATGAACTCGTTGGCCGGGTAGTCGCCGCCGCCGACGAAGATCGCGCCCTGCATCGCCGCCAGGATGGCGCCTTCGTCGCCGCCCTGCTTGATGAGCGGCAGCGCCGCGTCAAGCGCCTCGTCCGACAGAGCGGCGGCGCGTTCGGCCTTCTCGATCTCGGCGGGACTCTTGAACTGCCGCAGCCGCGCCACCATGCCCGAGGCGTCGACCACCTGGCCGAAGGTATGCAACTGCTCGTCCAGCCGCCGGCCTTCGTAGGCGGTCAGACCGTGCGTGTCGTATTCCACGCCGATGCGCGCGCCGAGCAGGTCGAGATCGTTGAGCAGGTTGCGCAGGTCGAGCGAAGGGTTGGCCTTTTCGCGGTCGAGCCATAGCACGATGTTGTCGAGGGTCGAGGTGTGTCTGGCCTGGCGCAGGTCGGCCGAGCGGGTGAGCAGCAGCATCGAGCCGTCCGCCTTCACCACCAGGCACTGGAAGAAGCAGAAGCCGAAACTGTCGTAGCCTGTCAGCCAATACATGCTCTCCTGCGCAAACAGCAGCAGCGCGTCGAGCTTCTTCTCCGCCATTTCGATGACCAGACGGTCGCGACGGGCGTCGAATTCGCTGCGTTCGAAATGCAGGGCCATCACAACTCCTCCAGCACGATAGCGGATATCAGACGCCCATAATCCGCCTCGCCGCGGTGCGTGGTGCGGCGGTAGGAATAGAAGAGATCCTCTTCGGCATAGGTGCAGCGATTGAGCGCCTCGGCCGTCACGCCGGCCTTGCGCAGCCGGTCGATCGTGTAGCCGTTGAGATCGAACAGAGCGTGTCCGGGCTTTGCCGACGGCACGAACCAGGCGGCGTTGTCGGGGTCGGCATCGGTGAAGCGCGCGACGAATTCCGGGCCGACCTCGTAGTTTTTCGGGCCGATGGAGGGGCCGAGCACGGCGACGATGCGGCCGCGTTCGGCGCCCAAGGTCTCCATGGCGGCTACCGTGTTCTCCAGCACGCCGGTGAACGCTCCCTTCCATCCGGCATGGGCCGCGCCGACGACGCGGGCATCCGCGTCGGCGAACAGCACCGGTCCGCAATCGGCCGAGGTCGCGCCCACCGCGAGGCCCGGCCGGTCGGTGACGATGGCGTCGGCCTGCGGTCGCGGCGAGGGGAGGGGGCCGGTCGCCACAATCACGTCGGGAGAGTGGATCTGGTAGGCCGAAAGCAGCGCTTCCGGCGCGACTCCCATCCAGGTGGCGACGCGCCGGCGATTTTCCGCGACCTTCGCCGGATCGTCGTTCGATCCGTTACCGATGTTGAGGCCGCGGTAGATGCCCTCGGACACGCCGCCGGCGCGCGTGAAGAAGCCGTGGCGGATGCCGCGCCGTCGTGCCTCCTCGAGCAGGGGCGAGCGCAGCGGATCTGGCTTGTCATCGTCTGTCATCCGCCGCCTTGTTCTCCGCGAGGCCTGAATCGTCAAGGCGAAATTCGCCGCACGGTCCCGGCCGCCGATCAGGCGCGAAAAGTGAGCCAGCGGTCTGATCAAGTCAACCGTCGTCCCGATCCGCGGGAATCGAGGACATGTGAACAACTTCCGGAGGAAAGTTTTAACAGGCTTGCGCGTTATCTAGCTGCCGCCGAACAGGGTGCGAAACCGTGCGGCATGCATCATGTGGAGGATTCCATGAGAAAGTTGTGCCTCGCTGCCGCCCTGCTGCTCGCGACGCTGGCTCCGGCAGGTGCGGCTCCGCCGGCGCCGCTGGCCGGCGCCGGCCAGACCGACGTCGTTCAGGTGCGCGGCTGCCATGCCGACGTCCGTCGTCACTACGTACCCCAATATGGCAGGTCGGTCGCGCACTACCATCGCCGCAACTGCCGGCCGGTGCGCGCAGGCATGGCCCCGCCGATCCGCCGCGACTGCCACCGCGACGTTCGCGTGCACCGCATCAACGGCGTCCTGGTGCGCCACCGCCATGTCGGCCCTTACTGCGCCGTGCGTGTGGTCCCGCGGTTCAACTGATTTTTTGCGGTGAGGCGGCCGGCAGCGTGCCGGCCGCACCATCAGCACGGGCCTTCGCCGAGGATCCGGTAATCAGCCGAGCGTGCCTCGCAGGCATTCGGGAAGGTGCGCCTGTCGCCGCCGCGGCGGGCGCAGACCGGCGCGTATTCGCGGGTGCAGAAACGCGGCTGGTCGCCGTCGCCGCCACCCCCACCGCCACCGCCACCGCCGCCGCGTCGGCACTCGCCGTCGCCTAGGACGCGATAGCCGGCCTGCTCGGCCAGGCAGGGATTGTTGAAGGTCTGGCGGTCGCCGCCGCGCCGGGCGCAGACCGGGCGGTATTCGCGCGTGCAGGCACGAGGTTCATCGCTGCCGCGGCCGCACTCGCCGCGGCGGATGACCCTGTAGCCGGCCGCGTCGGCCATGCAGGCGTTGGCGAAGGTGCGGCGGTTGTCGCCGCGGCGGGCGCAGACGGGATCGTATTGCTGGGTGCAGAACCTGTCGTCCGGGATCGGGCGGGGGCCGGGACCCGGCTCGTCGACCACGACGGTGCAGGACGTGAGCACGGCGAGTACCGCGAAAAGCATCGCGCAGCGCGACCAGATCGTTGACAGCATAGTGACCCCTCCAGAACCGTCCTGCAGCCGGACGCATCGGTGATGATCGCGATTCTCTTGCAGAAGGCAATCCACCTTCTCCAGACCACACCTTTCGGGCGGCTCCGCGATCCGGCAAATGCCTTGACCGCCTGGACGTATGGCGGAGCGGTATGAACCGGTATGAACCTCGCTTGCGCAAGGAGGATTTCCGTGCGATATATTTCGTGTTCGGGCATTTGCTGACCCGGAGACTGGACGTTCTTGGACGAAACCTTTCCCCGCTCTCGTAAATATCTGACGGCCCCATGGCGGTGGGCCGATGGTGCGCCATGCACTGCCGCCAAGTCACCGGTGTTCGAGCTCCGGGTCCGCCCGGGCCCGCACCGCCCGACCAACTGCAGCGGGTGAAGGAGCTTCCCCCATGTCTCAGACCGGAACCGTCAAATTCTTCAACGCAGCCAAGGGCTTCGGCTTCATCACCCCGGATGGGGGCGCCAAGGACGTTTTCGTCCATATCTCGGCTATCGAGAAGTCGGGCCTGCGCACTCTGGTGGACGGCCAGAAGGTGAGCTTCGACATCGAACCTGACCGCATGGGCAAGGGCCCCAAGGCGGTCAATCTGCGCGTCGCCGGCGACTGACCCACGAACTGTGCCGGCCGTTCCGGCGCACACGCGCGGCGTGCCCATCGGTGCGATCGCCGTCGACCGACACGATGGTTTGTGGCTTGCGCCGAGTGCGCCGGAGTGGCCCAATGACAGGAAAGGCGTGGCGGTTTGACCGCCGCGCCTTTTTTATGGCTGAAACGGCAGCTATAATCATATTCCAGCCGAAATCACTCCCGTTCGGCCGCCATATTCGAATGTTTCTCGGGTTCTTCGTCGCGCATGCGAGCGGGCGGAGAAACTTTCGCTTGCCCGTTGTCAAAAAATGAAGGACTAATTTCCACCTCGGGCATTTGCGGGCCCGGAGATGGGAGTGGCATGCGCCGACGGCGTCGGAAGACTAGTCGGCGAAGCGTAAGCGAACGAGAAGAGGGCGCTCGAAGCCCCGGAATAGGCATTGAAGCCCGGCGCGACCTTTCTTCTCCTCCACCAGATGACCGGGAGCCGTGCGGGTGGATCCCCGTCGGACTTCTATTGATGGGGCGATAAGGAGCTACCCATGCCGCAGCACGGCACCGTCAAGTTCTTCAACCATGCCAAGGGCTTCGGATTCATCACGCCCGACGACGGCGCGAAGGACGTGTTCGTCCACATCTCGGCCGTGCAGGCTTCAGGCCTGCCAGGCCTGGAGGACGGCCAGAAGGTCACATTCGACACCGAGCCTGACAAGCGCGGCAAGGGACCGAAAGCGGTAAACCTGCAGGTCGGATAAGCGGCGCCGCTTGCTCCGTACCTCCGGCGCCTTCCTTCGGGCGCCGGCATGGCGACATTCTGCTGGACCACGCGCAGCGGTCTTGCCAAAGGGTGTTTGCGGACGGCCGAGATGTCCGTACCCACGCCGGAAATGTGCCGCGGCAGTAACGTCGAGCGGGAACGATGTGCCGACGCGACATCCTACGGCGCCGTGGCGCGACATCTTTTTGCCGAATCCGCCGTTCAGCCTGCGTTCAGGTGCAGGCGCCTACTGCTTGATCCGACGTAAGGGCGGAGCCTCGACGCCCGCCCGGATCGCCGAAGGAGATTCGACATGAACCGTTTGCTGAAGTCCGCCGTGCTCGGCCTTGCCGTTGCGGCGACCACGCTTGCGACGTTGCCGGCGGCCCAGGCCGGCGACGGCTGGCGCCGCCATCACCACAATCGCTACGATTCCGGCGACATGGTCGCGGCGGGCGTGCTCGGTCTTGCGGTCGGGGCACTCGCCGCCGGCGTGGCGACCGCTCCCGAGCCCGACTACTACGAGCCGGTGTACCGCGAGCCCGTGCCGGTCTATCGGGAGCCGGTGTACCGCGAGCCCGTCTATCGCGAGCGCGTGCGGGTCTATCGCGAAGTGGAGCCGGCCCGCGACTACTACGCCTATCGCGGCGCGCTCGAGCCCTGGTCGCCCGAATGGTACGACTACTGCTCGTCGCGATATCGCTCGTTCAACGCGCGCACAGGCACCTTCACCGGCTATGACGGCGTGAAGCGCTTCTGCCAGGCGAACTGAGCGACATTTCGGTTGCAGGATCGGGCGGCGCTGCTCTCGGAGCGGCGCCGTTTCGCTTGCGGGGCAGAGCGAACCCGATGCCGTTTGCCTGTTGCTGGTCCGTGGAATGCCAGCTCGGCGTCACACCAGGAACGGATTGGTGCGTCGTTCCTCGCCGAAACGGCCGCCGGGACCGTGGCCGCACAGGAAGCCGATGTCGTCGCCGAGCGGCAGCAGCTTGTCCTTGATGGACGCGATCAGCGCGGCATGGTCGCCGCCGGGAAGATCGGTGCGGCCGATCGATCCGCGGAACAGCACGTCGCCGACATGCGCGAACTGCGCCGCGCGGTTGTAGAAGACGACATGGCCCGGCGCATGGCCGGGGCAGTGCAGCACCTCGAATCTGTGATCGCCGAAGCAGACCTCGTCGCCTTCGGCGAGGTAGCGGTCGGGTACGCAGTTGCGGAAAGCGCCGGGCAGGCCGAAGCGCTGCGCCTGCTTCGCCAGGTTCTCCAGCAAGGGGCGGTCGGCCTCGTGCGGGCCGACGATGTCGATACCGAGCGCGTCCTTCAGGTCCATGGCGCCGCCGGCGTGGTCGAGATGGCCGTGGGTGATCCAGATCTGCCCGACTTCCAGACCGTTGTCGCAGATGGCGGCGAGGATGCGGTCGACGTCGCCGCCCGGATCGACCACGACGCCTTGCTTGCTCTCGTCGTCGAACAGGATCGTGCAGTTCTGCTCGAAAGGGGTCACCGGGACGATGCCCGCATTCAGCTTGCCCATGCTGCTCCTCGTGCTCACCGGTCGGAACGCGAGCCGTTCCTATGCACCGGAGCGCCGGGCTTTGAAAGCTTTCTCTGCGGAGCGGGCAATACCCTAAGCCGGCCCGAACGTGCCGGGCTTCCGGTCCGTATGCGTTCCACCGGTCCTGTGCCGGTCGAAAACCGAAAGCAAAACCCGATCAAGATGGACGGCAATGCCCCTCCATCTATTTGCTTTGTCGCAGGAACCTTGCCCGAAAAGTCTGCAACTTTTCGGGTCACGCTTTAGAGGGCAAGGCGCCGAAGCGCCTTGCCCTGGAAGGCCTCAGGCCTTGCTCATCGACTTCATCACCGCGCCGACGATACCCGTCAGGATGCCGCCGCCGACGACGCCACCCACCGCATCGCCGAGCGAGCCGGAGAAGGCGCTGGCCATCGTCGGATCGCTGAGCACGTTGGTCAGGATCTGGCCGCCGGCCACACCGCCGATCACACCCGAGATGACCTTGGTGACTGCGCTCATCGCCACCTGTTTCATCGCGGCGCTGACACCGTATCCGCCAATCGCACCGGTGACTGCCTGGATGATGATGGGAAGAAGAGCTTCCATGTCCATTTCCCTCCTCGGACACCGGCATGTGCCGGCAACGGATGAGAGACTCGGATCAGGGCCGCAGTCAATTCACTTGACGTGGGGGAAAGGTGGACGTCGACGCCGTCCACCGCTTTTTATGGGTCCAGGGCTGATATGCCGGGGTTACTCGGCAGCGATTGCCCGTTTCGGCTGCACGGCGGCCGTATAATCCTCCAGAAGCGTCCTGGTGATCTCGCCGACCTCGAATCGGTACGGGCCGATCTCGGAGACGGGCGTCACCTCGGCGGCGGTGCCGGTCAGGAAGCACTGTTCGAAGCCTTCCAGCTCCGACGCCTCGATGATCCGCTCGTTGACCTCGAAGCCGCGTCGCCGGGCAAGATCGATCACCGTCTGCCGGGTGATGCCGTTAAGGAAGCAGTCGGCGGCCGGCGTGTGGATCTTGCCGTCCTTGACGAAGAAAATGTTGGCGCCGGTCGCCTCGGCCACGTAGCCGCGCCAGTCGAACATCAGGGCGTCGGCATAGCCCTTGGCCTCGGCCGCATGCTTGGACAGCGTGCAGATCATGTAGAGACCGGCGGCCTTGGCCCGGGACGGCGCGGTGCGCGGATCGGGGCGGCGCCATTCGGCGATGTCGAGGCGGATGCCCTTCAGCTTCTGCGCGGGGTCGAAATAGCTCGGCCACTGCCAGATGGCGATGGCGCAGTTGATCTTGTTGTTCTGCGCCGAGACGCCCATCTGCTCGCTGCCGCGCCAGGCGATCGGCCGGACATAGGCATCGGCGAAACCCTGCTTCTTCAGCAGCTGCCGGCAGGCCTCGTCGATCTCGGCGACCGACCAGGGAATGGTGAAGCCGAGGATCCGCGCCGATTCGTGCAGGCGCTCGGTGTGCTCGGTCAGCTTGAAGATCTCGCCGCCATAGGCGCGCTCGCCCTCGAAGACGGCGCTCGCGTAATGCAGGCCGTGTGTCAGCACATGAATCTTAGCGTCGGCCCATTTGACGAACTGGCCGTTGATCCAGATGAAGCCATCGAGCTGGTCGAAGGGAACGGATGCCATTTCTGCCTCCCGCGGGCCGCAGCCCTTGTCGTTTCTTGCAGTGACGGCAGCCGTTGCGGCTACCGTCCTTGATGGTGAAAGATTAGGGCGATGCGCGACCCAAGGCAAACTCACGAAGTGTCGGATATCTCCGCTCCGGCTTGCCTTTTCGATCGCAATCCGCCGAAAAGCTTGGCAAAAATTATCAAGGCGGGTAAAATATGTCAATAAGGCTGACATAAATTTGCGAGCGCAGGCCCTGATGGCTGATCGGATCCAGACCACACCCAGACCAATCCGTACGCCGCTCAGCGGCGAGGACGGGATCGATCTCTCCATCATAGAGCTATTCTTCTTCGCATATCGCGACTTTACCTCCGATCCAGACCAGATCCTGGAAGCTTACGGTTTCGGCCGGGCGCACCATCGCGTCCTGCATTTCGTCAACCGCAAGCCCGGACTTACGGTGGCGGAACTGCTGGACGTGCTGCAGATCACCAAGCAGAGCCTGGCGCGCGTGCTCAAGCAGCTTGTCGACGCCGGCTACATCATCCAGGTGCCCGGACCGCGCGACCGGCGGCAGCGCGAACTCTATCCGACGCAGACTGGCAGGCAGCTCGCTCTGGACCTTGCGCGGCCACAGTCGCGCCGCATCGATGCCGCATTGAAGGCGCTCTCGGCGGACGAAAGACAAACGGTGGAAGGGTTCCTGAAAGCCATGGTCAACAGCGATCTCAGGCAGCAGATTGACCAGCTCTCCGATCGCCGGCAGGACGCGCATGGGTTGAACGAGGGGGAAGGCTGATGACGGATCTATCTTCGGCTCCGGACGACGATGCGCCGCATCTGCTGGTGATCGACGACGACACCCGCATCCGCAACCTGCTCAAGCAATATCTCACCGAGAACGGATTTCGCGTCACCGTCGCCGGCAACGCCGACGAGGCGCGGCGGCAGCTTTCCGGCCTCGATTTCGACCTGCTCATCCTCGACATCATGATGCCGGGCGAATCGGGAGTGGAACTGACCAGATCGCTGCGCGAGCAGAAGTCGGTGCCGATCCTGATGCTGACCGCGCTCTCGGAGACCGACAGTCGCATCGCCGGCCTCGAGGCCGGCGCCGACGACTATCTGCCCAAGCCGTTCGATCCGCGCGAGCTCATCCTGCGCATCAACAACATCCTGCGCCGCGGCGGGCCGTCGCCGACGCCCAAGGTCGAGCAACTCGTCTTCGGCCCCTACACGTTCCAGATCGCGCGGCGCGAGCTGAAGAAGAGCGGCGAGCCGCTGAAGCTCACCGACCGCGAGCAGGAGATTCTCGCGATCTTCGCGGCGCGCGCCGGCGAGACCATTCCGCGCCACGAGCTGGTCGCCGGCGATTCGGAGGTCAGCGAGCGCACCATCGACGTGCAGATCAACCGGTTGCGCCGCAAGATCGAGCGCGACCCCGCCAATCCGATATGGCTGCAGACGGTGCGCGGCGTCGGCTACCGGCTGAGTGTCGAATAAGCGGCCGTCGCTGCGTTAAGCATTTGTTTGAACCCGACCCCCACTCTCGCCGCGCGGCAGGGGATGATTCGCCGCGTGTGAGTGGTGGGGATTTTCGTAATGCATGAACAAACGGCCGAGCTGATCGCTTTTCCGATCGACCGGCGGATGGCGCTCGTCAAGCGGGCGGCAGGGGAACTGTCGGCGCTGAGCGGCGAGGCTGCGAACGGCTATTGGCGCACAACCGCGCGCCGGCTGTTGCAGGAGCTGACCGAGCAGGGGCGCGACATGGATGCCGCACGCCGGGAGGTGCTGCGCTTCTTCGAGGCCGTGCAGGCCGAGTTCCGCAAGGAACTGGCGCAGCGCCGCTCGAGCGCATCCGCCTGAGGCCTATCCGCCTGACCATCCGGCGCATGGTTTCCTCCGGCCCGCCTACGCCCTAGAATAGGCGGCGCGGCCGGGATGGTCCCGTCGCTCGCATGGAAAGGCGCAATGGCGACTTCGGACACCGATCGGACGGCCTATGCCGACTGGCGCCGTCGCGGCAGGCCGGCCTACAGGCTCGTCCAGAAGGTCTGGAACGTGTTCTGGCGGCGGATCTCGGCCTATCTGCCGAAGCGGCTCTACGCACGCTCGCTGATCATCGTCATCGCCCCGATGATCCTGCTGCAGTCGGTGGTGACGCTGGTGTTCATGGAACGCCACTGGCAGTTGGTGACGCAGCGCCTGTCGACAGCGGTGGTGCGCGACGTCGCGGCGATGATCGACCTGATCGAGACCTATCCGCATCCCGACGGGGACTATTCCGAGCTCGTCCGCATCGCGCAGAACCGGCTCGACATGAAGATCGACATCCTGCCGCCGGACCCGCTGCCGGCGCCCGGGCCAAAACCATTCTTCTCGATCCTCGATCAGGCGCTGTCGGAGGAAATCCGCGACCAGATCAGGCGGCCGTTCTGGATCGACACGGTCGGCGAGTCCAAGATCGTCGAACTGCGGATCCAGCTCGAGGACAAGGTGCTGCGCGTCTTCGTGCGCCGCAACCAGGCCTATGCCTCCAACTCGCATATCTTCCTCGTCTGGATGGTCGGCACCTCGCTGCTGCTGCTCGGCATTGCCATCCCGTTCCTGCGCAATCAGATCAAGCCGATCACCCAACTGGCGGAGGCGGCCGAGAGCTTCGGCAAGGGCAGGCCGCTGCCGCCGGACTTCCGCCCGCGCGGCGCCGAGGAGGTGCGGCGCGCCGGCTATGCCTTCATCCAGATGCGCGAGCGCATCGAGCGGCAGATCGAGCAGCGCACCGCGATGCTGACCGGCGTCAGCCACGACCTGCGCACCATCCTGACGCGCTTCAAGCTGCAACTGGCGCTGAGCGGATCCAAGCCGGACACCGAGGCGCTCAACCAGGACGTCAACGACATGCAAGCGATGCTCGAGGGCTATCTCGCCTTCGCGCGCGGCGAGGCGCTGGAGGATCCCGGCCGCTTCGATCTCGCCGGCTATTTCGAAAAACTCGGCGACGAGGCGAAGCTGCGCAAACGCAAGCTCGCCACGACGCTCTCCGGCATAACCGAAATCCATGTGCGGCCGAACGCTTTCGGCCGGCTGCTGTCGAACCTGACGGGCAATGCCTTCCGCTATGCCAAGACGATCGAGGTCAAGGCATCGCGGACACGCGGCACGCTGCGCCTCACGATCGACGACGACGGGCCGGGCATCCCGGCGGACAAGCGGGAGGAGGTTTTCAAGCCCTTCGTGCGGCTGGACAACGCGCGTAATCTCGATGCCAGCGGTACCGGGCTCGGCCTGTCGATCGCCCGCGACATCGCGCGCAGCCACGGCGGCGACATCAAGCTGGAGGACAGCCCGCTGGGCGGGCTGAGGGTGATCGTTCGCATACCGGCATAGAGAGCCGCCGGCAGCGTCATCCCCCTGTCACGGAATCTGCACAATAAGGCGGCATGCCACGGCCAGCCGCGCAGAACGCCACCTTCGGAGCCGAAACGGCGCCGGCCGCGGAGGCTGCGACCGGCATGCTCAAGCGCATCCTCATCGTCACCGATGCCTGGCATCCGCAGGTCAACGGCGTGGTGCGCACGCTGCAGAACCTGGCCGAGCATCTGGCCAAGGCCGGCGTTACGGTCGAGTTCCTGACCCCTGCCGGCTTCCGCACGGTGCCGCTTCCCTCCTATCCGGCCATCCGGCTTGCCCTGCCTGGCCCTGGCCGGGTCGCGCGCCGGATCGAGGCGTTCCGGCCCGATCATGTCCACATCGCCACCGAAGGCCCGCTCGGAATTTTGGCGCGGCGCTACTGCCTGTCGCGCGGACTGGTCTTCACGACGAGCTACCACACGCGCTTCCCGGAATATGTGAGCAGCCGTGCGCCGTTCCCCGAAAGCTGGGTCTATGCCTTGCTGCGGCGCTTCCATAATGCCGGAGACGGCATGCTGGTCGCCACGCCGTCGCTGGCGCGCGAGCTGACAGACCGGAGGTTCACCAAGGCGCGGCTGTGGACGCGCGGTGTCGACACCGAGCTCTACCGGCCCGACCGCCCGCAAGTGCTCGACCTGCCGCGGCCGATCTTCCTGTCGGTGGGTCGGGTCGCGGTGGAGAAGAACTTGCAGGCCTTCCTCGACCTCGACCTGCCCGGCAGCAAGGTCGTCGTCGGCAGCGGTCCCGCGCTTGCAACGCTGCGCGAAAGCCACCCCGACGTGACGTTCCTCGGCACGCGGACTGGCACGGATCTCGCCGACATCTACGCGTCCGCCGACGTCTTCGTCTTTCCCAGCCGTACCGACACCTTCGGCATCGTGCTGCTGGAAGCGCTCGCCAGCGGCCTGCCGGTTGCCGCCTATCCGGTCACCGGGCCGGCCGATGTTTTGGCCGATGGTATCGGCGGGGTGCTTTCGGACGATCTGCACCAAGCGGCGCTGGCCGCCCTGTCGATCGGCCGCGACACCGCGCGGCGCAAGGCGGAAACCTTCAGCTGGGCCGCCTGCGCCGGCCTGTTCCTGCGGCATGCTCGCGATGCGCACGCGCAGCCGGCGACGCTGCGGGCACCCGGCACGGTCGGCAAGATGAAGTTGTCCTAAGGCCCTGCCGCCGGGGTGGGAGCGGCGGCGGTCGCGCGGGCCCTGCCGAGTTTCGACAGCACGAAGGCCACGGCCAGCGCGATGGCGACCAGGCCGAGCGACAGCAGCGGCCGGTACCAGAACCAGGCAACGGCGATGGTGACGAAGCCGGCCAGCAGCGCCAGCACCAGGGCGAGCGCCCCGGTGCCGAGGCGCACGATGCTTCCGAGGAAGGGCAGTACGTCGGCGATCACGCCGAGAGGGCCGAGGGACAAGGCGAAGCCGACGAACAGGAACAGCAGTCCGGCAATGCGCACGATCCAGGTCACGACGGTGTTTTCCGTGACGGCATCGGCGAACATCTTCTCGGCCGGCACCGAGCCGGTTTCGACCATCAGCAGATCGCGCCCAGCCCTGGTTTGGTAAGGCTCGAACCTGTCGCCCGCCTGCCGGCCGACGATGCTGAGGTCGCCCGCCGGCGCCACCGAATAACGAATTCGGTAGTCGCCGACCGCCGGAGACGCCGGATCGCGACCGATGAAGATGCGACCGTCGACGATGCTCACCTTGGCGGAGCCGGAAAAGGCGTCGCGGATCGCGTCCTTCTGGGCCGGCGCCATCGGCAATGCCCTTTCGCCGCCGACAAGGTCGAGGACCGGTTCGTCGAGGTCGAAGGCACCGAGCCGCGCCCGATCCACCTGGAAGCGCCGGCCCTCGATCTCCATCGATGGGTTGGCGTGCCCCGCCGGCTGCTTGAAGTCCGTCGAGTCGATCGCACGATCCGACCATTTCTTGGAGTAGGTGTAGGTCGTGACCGTCTCCTCGCCGCCGCCCAGCTTGGTGGTGGTCTCGGACTTGGAGTCCTCCCGCCACTGATACATCTCCACCGACCGGACGAGGCGAAGCCCCGCCGCCGAAACGCCGAAGTCCGGGTCGGTCAGGCTGACGTCGGTCGCGGCTTTGGCGGCGACATGCACCAGCCTGCCGTCATTGGCGGGATCGATCGTGCCGGCCTGGACGGAGGCGACGAGGCCGGCGCCCTCATCGAGCGCCTCCGCGGTCGTTACCGCCCGGCCCTCGTTCCAGAACAGCAGCACGATCATGCCAAGGACCAGCAGCGGACCGATGATCAGCCCCGCCAGGGAGCGCCAGATGCGCCCGAACCAAGATACGGACGTAACCTCGCGAACCGAATCGCTCATCCAACCCCTCCAACAGCCCGCCTAATCTATCGGCCATTTTCGGTGGGCTAGCAACGCCGAAGCAAAAAGAGAGCGGTCGACGTTGAATTGGAAGATCAGCAGCCCGCCAGCCAATCACGGACCAGCACTTCCTGCTCGTCGAGCCCGTCCGCCTTACGGCGCGACCGGCGGGCGGCGGCGAGTTCCCCGGCAAGCCTGCCGGCGCTCCAGCTCTCCAGCACGCGCGGATGGATGTAGCAGGCGCGGCAGACGGCGCGGGTGTTGACCAGCCGGGCCGCGACCGCATCGATCACGGCGTTGATCGCCCGTTTCTGCGCGGCAGCCGAGCCCGGCACCGGCGTTTGCGCGAACAGCGAGACGGCGTGGATCGTCCCGCCCCATGTACGAAAATGCTTCGAGGTGAAATCGCGGCCGCAGACGTCCTGGATGTAGCGGTTGATGTCCTGCGACCCGATGGGATGCCGGCTGCCTTCGGCATCCACATACTGGAAGAGCTGCTGGCCTGGCAGGTCCTGCGCGCGCCGCACGACCTTCGCGATGCGCCGGTCGACGAGCTGGAGGCGCCATTCCTTGCCGGACTTGCCCTTGAAGGCGAAGCGCAGGCGCGAGCCCTCGATGTCGACATGCCGGTCCTTCAGCGTGGTGAGGCCGAAGCTTTTGTTGTCGCGCGCATAGGCGGCATTGCCGACGCGGATCAGCGTGTTGTCGAGCAGCCAGACGACCGCCGCCACCACCTTCTCGCGCGGCAGGTTGTGGCGGCGCAGGTCGGCGTCCACCTGCGCCCGCAGGGCGGGCAGGGCTTCGGCGAAGGCGGCGAGGCTGGAGAATTTCGCCTCGTCGCGGCAGAGCGCCCAGCGTTCGTGGTAGCGGTACTGCTTGCGTCCCCTGGCGTCGCGGCCGGTCGCCTGGATGTGGCCGCTCTCGACCGGAGCGATCCACACGTCCGTCCATGCGGGGGGAATCGCCAGCATCCTGATCCGATCGAGCGTGCCAGCGTCGCCGATCCGGTTGCCATCGGGACCGCGATAGAAAAATCCCTTGCCGGCGCGCATCCGCCGGATGCCGGGCTCCTCATCGCTGACATAGACCAGCGATGCCTCCCTGGCGGAGATCTCGGGATCAGGCCTGGCGGAAAGATCCGCCGCGTCGGGCTGCTTCAACAACTTCCGCTCCATTCGCGACAAGCGGAACGGAAAGCATCAAGGGGCCGGAACGGTTCCTCGTCGGGAGATCAGAACAGACGGCCGCCGTCCGGCACCCTGCGCTCGATGGCGCCCAGCACGACGTCGCCCTCGCCGTCGGGAAAGCCCAGCGTCAGCACCTCCGACATGAACTTGCCGATCTGGCGCGGCGGAAAATTCACGACCGCGAAGACCTGGCGGCCGACCAGCGTCTCGGGCGTATAATATTTGGTGACCTGCGCCGACGATTTCTTCACGCCGATCTCGGTCCCGAAATCGATCTTCAGCTTGATCGACGGCTTGCGCGCCTCCGGATAGGGCTCGGCTTCGACGATAGTGCCGGCGCGGATGTCGACCTTGTCGAAATCCGCGTAGGTGATCTCCGGCTTGGCCGGCCCGCCGGCCATCAGGCGTTGCCCTGGGTCTCGAACAGCACCGCCGACAGCGCATCCTTGGCCGAGATGCCCGACCAGATCACGAACTGGAAGGCTTGGAAATAGCCCTCGCAGGCTTCGAGCGCGCTCGACAGCAGCACCTCGACCTGCTGGCTGGACGGCTCGACGCCGCCGGCGAGCAGCAGCGACTGCCGGAACATGATCGCGCCTTCCTGCTCCCACAGATCGAAATGACCGAACAGCAGCTGCTCATTGATCTGCGAGAGGAGCCGCAGGATCTCCAGCGTACGGTTCTCCGGCACCTTGATGTCGAAGGCGCAGGCGAGATGCAGCGCCTCGAAATCCTCCATCCAGGAGAAGGAGACATGGTAGTCGGTCCAGCTTCCGACCACGGAGATCGCGATCTCGTCGTCGCCCGTGCGCTCGAACGCCCAGTCGTTGTTGTGCGCGACCTGCTCGATGACATCGACGGGGTGAATGTCACGTCCGACGTCGAGTTCGACCAATTCCATCATGCGTTCCCTGTGTCCCCACGCCTGCCGGCGGACCGGCAGCAGGTTATATTTCGTCAAACCGAAGCGACAGGGACGCTGGCGCAACCTACCCCGAGCCGGGCTCCGCCTGCCGGCGCATGATCCGTCCCGAATCATGCAGCAAATTCAGTGTATTGATCGGGAGTCGCGTGACCAGCCCCTTTTTTCCGGAAGAGGCCGCCAGATGTGGAAAGCAGTTGCGGAACAGATTCACGCAAACGGCTTAAACGATTCACGGCAAAGCGCTTTTTCTCGGCCGCGGCTGTGGAAAATCTACTGAATTATTTCTGGGGATCGCTTTTGGTGGAGCGTCTTACCCGGCCGCGCGGCGTCTCCGGCGGCTCCTCTCCCGGGATGACATCGGCCCCTGCCTCGAGCGCGGCCACCCTGGCCGCCAGCGCATCGACCAGCGCGGTAAGCTTCTTGTTCTCGGCGCGCGCCTTCACCGCCATGTCGCGGACGGCCTCGAACTCCTCGCGCTGGACGACCTCCATCGTGTTGAGGATTCTTTCGGCTTGCGAGCGGAACGCCGTCTCCACCTCGCGTCGCACGCCCTGAGCGGCGCCGGCGGCATCGGTCAGCAGCTTGGCGAATTCGTCGAGGATGCGGTTCGGTCCGGCGGCCATGGCGAAGCTCCTTCGTTTCATTCGAGGTAATCCCGCTCTGCCGCCAATGCAAGGGTGACGGCAAGCCGCCTTGACCCCGCCCCAAGGCTGGCACATGGTCCGCGCCGTCCGCACCCCGACCGCGAGGCCGATTTGCCCGACTTCCTGCTTTTGCCGCTCGCGGCGCTGCCTTTTCCCAACATCGATCCGGTCGCCATCCGGCTCGGCCCGCTGGCGGTCCACTGGTACGGCATCGCCTATGTCGTCGGCATCCTGTTCGGCTGGTGGTATTCCAAGCGCCTGGTCTCCGACGAGCGCCTGTGGGCCGGTGGGCAGCGGCCGATGCGGGCGGAGGACATCGACGATTTCCTCGTCTGGGCGGCGGTCGGCATCGTGCTCGGCGGGCGTATCGGCTACGTTCTGTTCTACGACCTTGCCCGCTACCTGCAGAACCCGCTCGACATCTTCGCGGTCTGGCAGGGCGGCATGTCCTTCCATGGCGGCTTCGCCGGCACGACGCTCGCCATGATCCTGTTCGCCCGCAAGCGGGGCATCCGCGTGTGGACGCTGTTCGACGTGATCGCGGCCGGCGTGCCGGTGGCGATCGGCCTGGTGCGCTGCACCAACTTCATCAATTCCGAGCTGTGGGGGCGGCCGACGAACTTGCCCTGGGCCATCGAGTTTCCGAACGGGGGTCCGTTCACACGCCACCCAAGCCAGCTCTACGAGGCGCTGCTGGAAGGGCTGGTGCTGTTCGTGCTGCTGAGGATACTCACCCACTCCTTCGGCAAGCTGAAAAGCCCCGGCTTCGTCTCCGGCGCCTTCGTCGCCGGCTATGGCGCGGCGCGCATCTTCGCCGAGTTCTTCCGCGAGCCAGACCCCCAGCTCGGCTATCTCCTCGGCGGCTGGCTGACCATGGGCATGGTCTTGTCGACGCCGATGGTGCTCTTCGGCATCTGGGCGATGGCAACGGCGCGCCGAACCGAGACGCCGCAGCCGGCATGACCGCGCTGACGGAGCGGATCGCCCGGCTGATCGCCGTCGACGGGCCGATCAGTGTCGCCAGCTACTTCGCGCTCTGCCTCTCCGATCCGCGACACGGCTACTACATGACGCGCGAGCCGTTCGGCCGCGCCGGCGACTTCACCACGGCGCCGGAGATCAGCCAGATGTTCGGCGAACTGGTCGGCGTCTGGCTTGCTCTGGCGTGGCGGGCGGTCGGCCGGCCAGAGCGCCCGCTGGTCGTCGAGATCGGGCCGGGCAGGGGCACCCTGGCGAGGGATGTGCTGCGCACACTGGAAAAGGTCGAGCCCGGCCTCCGCTCCTCCGCCTCCTTCCGGCTGGTCGAGACCAGCCCGAGACTCAAGACCGTGCAGAGGGTGACCTTGGAGGGAACGGGCGTCGACATCCAATGGCACGACAGCCTCGACGACCTGCCGGACCGGCCTCTGCTCATCGTCGGCAACGAACTGTTCGACGCGATCCCCATCCGGCAGTTCGTCAAGGCGGGCGGCGGCTGGCGCGAGCGCGCGATCGGGCTGAGCGATAGCGGAAAGCTGGCCTTCGTCGCCGGCGCCGGCTCGCTCGATCCTGTCTTGCTGCCGCAGAACGCGGCCGAGGTGCCGGAGGGCACCGTCTTCGAGACCGCACCGGCACGCGAGGCGGTGATGCAGGGCATCGCCGAGCGCATCGCCGCCGCCGGCGGCGCCGGCCTGTTCATCGATTACGGCCATTTCCGGCACGGTTTCGGCGACACGCTGCAGGCGGTGCGCAGGCACAAGCCGGAGGACCCGTTGGAAAATCCCGGCGAGGCCGATCTCACCGCGCATGTCGATTTCTCCGCCCTCGCCGACCGGGCAAGGGTTGCGGGGCTGGATGCCCATTTCGCGACCCAGGGTGAGTTCCTGCTCGGCCTCGGGCTGCTCGAGCGTGCCGGCCGGCTCGGCGCCGCCGCCGACGAGGCCGGCCGCGAGGAAATCCGCGCCGCCGTCGAGCGCCTGGCCGGGCCGGACCAGATGGGCGAGCTGTTCAAGGTGCTTGCCGTGCTGCCGCGCGGCGTTGCGGTACCGCCGTTCGCGCGTTCCTGACTGCCGATGGAATGATTTGTCGAATTGTTTCGAGGCTTTACGGACGCGATGCCTTGGACACGCTGCCGCCCGGATAAGCAACCATGATGTCCCCGAAATTGAAATCCCACAAGACGTTCTCCGCGCTTGTTCCGGCGTAGGTGGGAACCCCGAAGGCACGCGCGAAGCTTGCCAGCAGCCTCTCGTTCTGGCCGACGGTGCAGCCGCGAAGATATACGAAACTTTCGCCGCTGATCACCTCGCGAATCTTGGCGAAATGGCCTTCATAGTCCTTGAAATTGCTCAGTTCGACAAAATGACCGCCGATCTGGATTCCGCTGGCGTTTCCGTGGCCGATGATGATCACCTTTTGAATCAGGTCGCCGGCGTCGTGACCGTAGGCGATCGTCATATCGACAAAGTCGTACGGGTCCTTCGGCGCAAACGCGAAGCATTTGAAGCCGGTCCCGTATTTCGCCAGCATGGTATTGAGCTTCCAACCGCGCTCGATTGTGATGGCGGTTACTTCGCGCCCGTCTGCTGCCATCTCTTTTCCCAACCCGTTGGAAATATTCAGCAGCTACAATCAGAAATTGAATATGGAACTCAATCTCAAACAGGAATTGTAGAAAATATACAAAGAGCACTATCAGATAGCACCTCAACGATACTGGATCATATGGCAGGCATGCAAGCGTTAGCATTGCCCCCAAGGGCAACCTCTTCAAGCGATTGCCCTTGGCATGGGTCCGAGATCCCCAGGTCCGTACGTTCGGTTTTTGCGAACGAAGTTTTGGAAGAACACGCGACTTTCCGTGCAAAGACGCTATACTGCGACCTTAGGTCGCGTCCTTGGTGGCCGAGCGACCAGATCACGGCCCGCCGTGGCGCGACCGATCCGACCCGACAGGAGGAACGGTCATGGCAGGATTTCACGTCATCGCAGGCCCGGACGACAGGATCGTCCATCCGGACATTCGCCGGATCGGCTTTTCGGATCTGACGGACGCGTTGCGGCGCGGCCTCGATGATTTCATGGCGAAGCCCTCGCACATCATGTTCATCTGCATCGTCTACCCTCTTGTGGGTGTCGTCCTGGCCGCCTGGACGTCCGGCAGCAACGCGCTACCTATGCTGTTCCCGCTGATGTCCGGCTTCGCGCTGATCGGTCCCATCGCCGCGATCGGTCTCTACGAGATCAGCCGCCGCCGCGAGGCGGGGCTCGAGGCGTCGTGGTGGCACACGCTCGACGTCCGGCATTCGCCGGCCATACCGGCGATCGTCGCCGTCGGCGCCTTCCTGCTCGTCGTGTTCATCGCCTGGCTGCTCGTGGCGCGCGGTGTCTACATGGCTGTCTACGGCGACGTAGCGCCGCCCTCGCTGGGCGGCTTCATCTCGGAAGTGCTGACCACCGGGCAAGGCTGGCAATTGATCATCTTCGGCTGCCTCGCCGGCTTCGTGTTCGCCGCCTTCGTATTGTGCACGACGGTAATTGCTTTCCCGCTTCTGCTCGACCGCGACGTTGGAGCCTACGAAGCGATGGCGACGTCCTTTCGCGCGGTGGCGGCCAATCCGGTGACGATGGCCGCCTGGGGCTTGATCGTGGCGGCGCTGCTTGCCATAGGCTCGCTGCCGGTCTTCGCCGGACTGATCATCGTGATCCCGGTGCTCGGCCATGCGACCTGGCATCTCTACCGCAAGCTTGTCGAGCCGCCGCACGAGTAAACGCAAAAAGGGGCGCGCCGCGATCGGCGCGCCCCTTTCTGCATTCACTGAAGGTCAGACCAGCGCAGACACCGTGAAGTCCGTGGCTGTTAGCCCTGGAAGACCGTTGAGCGTGGCGAAGTGGATGCCGGCGCCGCCACCGCTGCCGTCGGCGTCGTAGAAGAGTTCGCCTGTGCTCATGTTGTAGATGATCCGATCGTCCGAAGCTTCCGCCAGGCCGGTGCTGTTGGCCAGGAAGGCGGCCGGATCCAGCGATCCGCCGAGCGCGGTGAAGATCGCCGCGGAAAGCTCGATCGTGTCGTCGGCGACGGTGAAGTCGCCGATGGTGTCGACATTGCCGCTGCCGAGCGCCGTTGAGAACACGAATGTGTCGGCGCCGAGCCCGCCATGCAGCGTGTCCGAGCCGCCGCCACCGTCGAGCCGGTTGGTGCCGTCATTGCCGCGTACGACCTGCACGAAGGAGTTGCCGGTCAGGTCGACCGAGTAGGTCGCGTGCAGCGCGGTGGTGTTGAGAAGCTCGACATGCACGCCCTCGGCCAGCACGTAGTCGACGCCGGCCGCCACCCTGTCCGTTCCTTGGTCGGCAAGCTCTATCACCACGGCCTCGGAGTCGTAGACGGCATAGGTGTCGTTGCCGCCCAGCCCGCGCAGCGTGTCGGGCGAGCCGTCGTCCGGGCCGGGGCCGGTGCCGCCGTCATGCAGGAAGTTGTTGCCGTTGTTGCCGACGATGGTCTGCGACAGGGCGTTGCCACGAAGATCGATCGCCAGCGTGGAACTGGTGCTGTTGGTGGTCAGCAGTTCGATCTCGAGGCCGTCGGCAAGGGTGTAGCTGATGCCCTTGACGGCGATGCGGTCGGTGCCGCCGGCGGCCGCCTCGATCACGGTGTCGCCGGCGTGATTGACGTAATAGAGGTCGTTGCCGGCGCCGCCATTCATCGTGTCGGCGCCGATGCCGCCGTCGAGCGTATTGTCGGACGCATCGCCGGCCAGCACGTCGCCGTCGGTGTCCACTCCCGACACGGTTACCGTGACGGTCGCGGTGTTGCCGCCGTCGAGCGTGTAGGTGAAGCTGTCCTCAGCCGTTGCGTTGGTGGCGCCGGAGGCCGACCCGGGCAGGTGGTCGAACTTGCCGTTCGGGTCGTAGCTGAACGTGCCGTCGGCATTCAGCGTCAGCAGCGCACCGGAGGCCAGCGTGATCTCGGCGCCGACATCGGCCGCGACGCCGTTGACCTCGGCGATCACCAGGGTGCCGCCGCCGGTATCGGTGTCCTCTCCGGAACCGTTGTCGGCGAAGACATCGCCGCTGACCGGCGCGTTCTCGGCGGTCGTCACGTCGTCGTCCTGCGCCAGCGCTCCGGTGATGGTGAACGGGCCGGCCGGCGCCGGCTGCCGCGTCGTGCTGTTGAGCGTCCAGTTGGTCGGGTCCGCTATGGCGGCCAGGAGTTCGGCGCGCGTGCCGCTGGTCGGGCCGGTATAGGTGCCGTTGTCGGAGCCGAAGGCGAGGGCGGTCTCGCCCAGCGTCAGCCCGGTCGGCAGCGCCGAGGTCAGCGTGTCGGTGGCGTCGCCGGCGAATGTTTCATTGCTGTCGGCGAAATCGGCGGCATAGATGAAGGTCGGAGATCCCGCCGTGCCCTGATAGGCGATGATCTGGTCGCCGTTGACGTTGAAGGCAACGGCGCCGATTCCCGGCGCGGTGATCTCGATGACCGTTCCGGCCGCGACGTCCGCTCCGGCCGTGTAGGTGGTGGTGCCTTCGCTCGCCAGGAATCCGCCGGCGGCTTTCCAGCCATTGTCGGTGAAGTTGATGGTCGTGCCTGCCTCGATGTCGCGTAGCAACACGAAGGCGAAGGTGTCGGGATCGTCGGCATTGTAGTTGACGACGGCGATGTCGCCCGCGGCGAGCGTAGTTGCCATTGGGTTATCCTCCTCAGAGGCCGTCGCGGTCACGCCGCCCGGCCATGTGCAGAACCCCGTCCGGCGCGATCCTATCCAAAGAATCCGCAAGCAGAAATAAAGAAAAAGCATCTATGGTAAGCGACGGATATTTATTGGGAGCCTTTGGTTACCAAGGATACCGGCTCTACAACTGCTGATAGATGCTCAAATCTCCACCCCGGCGTCGCGCAGGCCGCTCGCCAGCCGGTCGATCAGCGACGGATCCTTGTAGGGCAAAGCGCGCTTCAGATGAGCGACCGAGAAGTTCGGGTTCACCTTGAGCGTGTCCTGCCACCAGCGCCGCGCCTCGTCCGGGCGGCCGGAAAGGCCGTAGAGGCAGGCGAGATAGAAACGCGTCATGTCGGAGTGCGGCGACAGCATGAGCCGGCGCTTGAAAGCGATCTCGGCCTCGTCGTAGCGACCCAGCGCCAGCAGCGCCCGCCCGAGGAAATGCAGCGCCATGTCGAACTGCGGATCAAGCCGATGCGCCCGCGTGTACAGCGCCGCCGCCTCCTCGTGCCGTCCCTGGAAGTCGCGGACGTTGCCGAGCCCGGCATAGGCGTCCGCCAGGCTGGGGCCGAGCTCGACCGCGCGTTCCGCCGCGGCCGCCGCCTCGTCGAGGCGCTTCAGCCAGGACAGGGCGAGCGCCAGGGCGATGTGGCCCATCGGCTCGGTCTCGTCCAGGTCGATCGCCTTGCGCGCCAGTACCAGCGCCTGATCGAGGTTTTCCGGCGTGGCGCCGTTCCACTGGTTGGCATAGTCGGCGAAGGCGATGATCGACAGCCGCGCATGGGCGAGCGCCTGGCCGGGGTCGATGGCGAGCACGTGCTCCAGCATCCTGCGCGCCTCCACGGCGGAAGCCGGGTTGAGCTGCATCAGCGTCTGGCGCGAGCGCACCAGCAGGTCGTACACCTCCGGGTCGACCTTGCCGCGGCTTTCGCGGCGGATTTCCTCGCCGGCCGTGAGCTTGACCTTGAGGGCGCCGACGATGGTGCGGGTCACCTCGTCCTGCACGGAAAAAATGTCGGAGATGTCGCGGTCGAAGCGATCCGCCCAGAGATGGCCGCCATTGCTGCCGTCGATCATCTGCGCATTGATGCGCACGCGCCCGGCGACCCGCCGCACGCTGCCTTCCAGCACGTAGCGGACGCCGAGCTCGCGGCTGACCTGGCGGATGTCCGTCGACCTGCCCTTGTAGGCGAAGGAGGAGTTGCGCGCGATCACGAACAGGCCCGACACCTTCGACAGGTCGGTGATGATGTCCTCGGTGATGCCGTCGGCGAAATAGCCCTGCTCGGCGTCGCCCGACATGTTGTCGAAGGGCAGAACGGCGATCGAGGGCTTGTCCGGAAGGGCAGGGGGCGTTTCCGGGAGTGCGGTTGCCGGCGGGCGCGCCGTCCCGCCTGGGGCCCAGACCCAGATATGCACCGGCCGCTCTATGTTCTTCACCTCATGGCGGCCGCCGTCGGCGAAATCGACGCCGACGCGCCCTTCGACATGCTGGCGGACGGCGTCCGAGATCGCCACGCCGCCGGGATGCGCCAGCGTCTCGATGCGGGCCGCCAGGTTCACGCCGTCGCCGAAGAGATCGCTGCCGTCGACCATGACGTCGCCGAGATTGACGCCGACGCGCAGCACGATGCGCCGCTCGTCCGGCATGTCCGCATTGGCCGCCGCCATGTCCCGCTGCAGCGCCGCCGCGCAGTCGACCGCGTTGACGGCGCTGGCGAACTCGACGAACACGCCGTCCCCCGTGCGCTTGAACACGCGGCCCTGGTGGCGCTCCACCAGCGGGTCGAGCACGTCCTTCCACCGCCGGGTGAGCAAGGCATGCGTGCCCGCCTCGTCCCGCTCCATGAGGCGGCTGTAGCCGACGACGTCGGCGGCCAGGATGGCCGCGAGCCGGCGCCGGACTTGTTCGTTGGTCATCTCGGCGATCACCTTCGGGACCGTTTGGCCGCCGAGTCTATCGGTGCGCCGTCGGCAAGTCCATTCGGCGGACACGGCCGACCACGCCGCCGCCGACGGTTCGCGGTAACGCAATTGTCACGAAAGGTTACGGAACGATTTCAAAAGTGATTTTTTGGGACTTGGTAAATCCCGAATCAGGAGGTTCCCTATAGGGAAGGCTGACGGTCAGAGCGGCCGGGGGAAATGCCTGTGCCGAACGTGCGAAAGGAGGCCTCGGCCATGACACGTCACCGGATTACGCCTGCGGGCCTGGATGCCGACGCCATCGAACGCGACATCACTTTGGACTCGGTGGAACGCGCCGAGATCGAGCGTGCCATCGAAGCGGTCTGCGCCGAACTCGGCCTCGGTCAGCGCCCGGACGAGCGCCGCGCCCGGATCACTTCCGGAATCACCTCTACCTGGCGGGATGGCAGGCGGCAGCCGCTCAATCTCGTCAGCGCCGGCTTCGAGGCGGTCGGGGCGTAAGGCATGTCTGCCGAAAGTGCGTGAATTCTTTTCACGCGACCTGCTTTAGCCGGATTCCTTGAGATGCGGTCGGGCGCCCGGTGGCAGACCGTCTCAAGAAGCGGATGTCATGCAAGCACGCGAGCCTCGCGGAAGGAGACCAGTTTTCGGCGGGTCTCGCACCACAGCACGAGTTTCACGCATTGGAAGCTGCGCAACAGCGTGATGCGGCCGATGCCGCCAAGTTCGGGGTGATCGCGCAGCACTTCCGGCAGCCGGTAGCAGGGAACGCGGCTCGACAGGTGATGGACGTGGTGGACACCTATGTTGCCGGTGAGCCAGCGCAATATGCCGGGCAAATCGTAATGCGACGACCCATGCAGCGCCGCCTCCTGGAACCGCCAGTCGGCGTTATGGTCCCAGTGCGTGTCCTCGAACTGGTGCTGGACGTAGAATAGCCAGATGCCTGCCGCGCCGGCCAGAATGACGATCGGCAGGTGCACGGCGAGGAAAGCCCAGGGCCCGATCGCCCACATCAATCCCCCGGCCAGGACGACGATCGCCGCGTTGGTCGCCATCGTCGACACCCATGGCTCGGCGCCGTCGCGCATCATCCCTATCGGCAGCCGCTGCTTGAGCAGGAACAGCCAGACCGGACCGATGCCGAACATGACCAGCGGGTTGCGGTAGAGCCGGTATCCGAGCCTGCCCAACCGGGACAGGGCGCGATATTCGCCGATCGTGAGCGTTGTGATGTCGCCGATGCCGCGCCGGTCGAGGTTGCCGGTCGATGCATGATGCTCGGCGTGAGCGCGGCGCCAGTAATCGTAGGGGGTCAGCGTCAGCACGCCGAGGGCGCGGCCGGTCCAGTCGTCGCCTTGACGGTGCGCGAAGAAGGATCGATGGCCGCAATCGTGCTGGATCATGAACAGCCGCAGAAGGAAACCGGCCGCCGGTATGGTCAGGAACAGGCCGATCCACCATCCGTAGTAGACGGCGACCGAGGCGAGCGCCCATAGGCCGCAGAAGGGAATGATCGTGACGGCCAGTTCGAACAGACTCCTGCCTCGATCCGGCTTGGCGTAGGAGGACAGGATTTTCGGCCAAGCGGGGGAGGCCTGGTCGGTCTGAGGCTTGGCGAAGGCTGATTGCATCGGCGACTAATGTCAGGATGGCGAGGGCCGCGCAAGGACGCGTGGTGGCCAAAAGCCACCAAGGCCGATCAAGTCGTCGTGCAATCTGCCTCGCACCAACGTCGATTCAGTGAAAAGCGCTATTGTCCCGGCCGGCCGCTCTTCTTCGACCGCCGGCCGTGGGCGCGCTCCTCGGCCGGATCTTCGTAGCTGCCGATGCCGATCTTTTCGCGCTTCACCGGCTTGGCGCCTTCCACCGGCTTCTCGGTCCGCCGCACCGTCATCTCGTCCAGCGTGTTCTTGCGGAACAGCGACTTTCCGCCGTCGTCCGGCGTGCCATAGTCGGCGCCGTGCGCCTCGCGCGCGCTCTGCTTCTTGAACAGCGAACGCGACACCGCGCCGGCCGGCGTCGGCATGTCGGTGCCCGGTCCCATGTCGTCGATCGACGGTTTCTGGAACAGCGGCTTGCCCGGCTTTTCTCTTCCGGCCGGCGTTGCGTAGTCGCCGGCGCGGCCCATCTCGTCGAGTTCCGGTTTGCGGAACAGGTTCGGCCGCGCGGCCTTTTCCGCGGCTTCTGCTGCCCGCGCCGCATCGAGCTTGCGGAACCGCTCCTGCTCCTCGGCCGTGCGGTGCTTGGCGATGCCCTTGTTGTGCTTGCCTTTCTCTCGGCCTGAAACCGGGCTCTCCATATCCGCGTATTTCGCCAGCGGATCGTCGGCGATCGACAGTTCCATCTCGCGCAGCCGCTTGATCTCGTCGCGCAGTCGGGCGGCGCGCTCGAAGTCGAGATCGGCCGCGGCGTTCCGCATCTCCTTTTCCAAATGCTCGAGATGGGACTTCAGATTGTTGCCCATCATCGCGCCGCTCTCGGCGAAGCCGGAGATGTCGGGGCGGACGTGGTCCTTCTCGTAGACGGAATCGAGAATGTCGGCGATGCGGGACTTCACGCTCTCCGGCGTGATGCCATTGGCCTCGTTGTATTCCAATTGCTTCTCGCGGCGGCGGTTGGTCTCCGCCATCGCCCGCTCCATCGAGCCGGTGATGTTGTCGGCATAGAGGATCACCTTGCCGTCGACGTTGCGGGCCGCGCGGCCGATCGTCTGGATCAGTGAGGTTTCGGAACGCAAAAATCCTTCCTTGTCGGCGTCGAGGATGGCGACGAAGCCGCATTCCGGGATGTCGAGGCCCTCGCGCAGCAGGTTGATGCCGACCAGGCAGTCGAAGGCGCCGAGGCGCAGGTCGCGCAGAATCTCGATACGCTCCAGCGTGTCGATGTCCGAGTGCATGTAGCGCACGCGCACGCCTTGCTCGTGCAGGTATTCGGTGAGGTCCTCGGCCATGCGCTTGGTCAGCACCGTTACCAGCGTCCGGTAGCCGGCGCGCGTGGTGTCGCGGATTTCGCCGAGCACGTCATCGACCTGCGTCTTGGCCGGACGCACCTCGACGGGCGGATCGATCAGGCCGGTCGGGCGGATCACCTGCTCGGCGAAGACACCGCCGGCCTGTTCCATCTCCCAGCCGCCCGGCGTCGCCGAAACCGCGACCGAGAGCGGGCGCATGGCGTCCCATTCCTCGAAGCGCAGCGGCCGGTTGTCCATGCAGGAGGGCAGGCGGAAGCCGTACTCGGCCAGCGTCGCCTTGCGCCGGAAGTCGCCGCGATACATGCCGCCGATCTGCGGAATGGTGACGTGGCTTTCGTCGATGAAGATCAGCGCATTGTCGGGCACGTATTCGAACAGCGTCGGCGGCGGGTCGCCAGGCATGCGGCCGGTCAGATACCGCGAATAGTTCTCGATGCCGGCGCAGGAGCCGGTCGCCTCCAGCATCTCCAGGTCGAAGCGGCAGCGCTGCTCCAGCCGCTGCGCCTCCAGCAGGCGCCCTGCCTTTTCAAGCTCTTGCAGGCGCTGCTGCAACTCTTGCTTGATCGACTTGATGGCCTGATTCAAGGTCGGCCGAGGCGTCACGTAGTGCGAGTTGGCGTAGATCTTCACGCTCTTCAGGTCGCCGGTCTTCTGGCCGGTGAGCGGATCGAACTCGGTGATCGACTCGATCTCGTCGCCGAAGAGCGTGACGCGCCAGGCGCGGTCCTCGAGGTGGGCAGGGAACAGTTCGATCGTATCGCCGCGCACCCGGAAGGAACCGCGCACGAAGTTGATGTCCTGGCGCTTGTACTGCTGGGCGACGAGGTCGGCGAGAAGCTGGCGCTGGTCGATGCGGTCACCGACCGTCATCTGGAAGGTCATCGCCGTATAGGTCTCGACCGAGCCGATACCGTATATGCAGGACACCGAGGCGACGATGATGACGTCGTCGCGCTCCAGCAGCGAGCGCGTCGCCGAGTGGCGCATGCGGTCGATCTGCTCGTTGATCGAGGATTCCTTCTCGATATAGGTGTCGGTACGCGGGACGTAGGCCTCCGGCTGGTAATAGTCGTAGTAGGAGACGAAATACTCGACCGCGTTCTCGGGGAAGAATTTCTTGAACTCGGAATAGAGCTGCGCGGCCAGCGTCTTGTTGGGCGCCAGGATGAGGGCGGGGCGCTGCGTCTCCTCGATCACCTTGGCCATGGTGAAGGTTTTGCCCGAGCCGGTGACGCCGAGCAGCACCTGGGTGCGGTCGGCGTTGTCGACGCCTTCGACGAGGTCCTTGATGGCGGTTGGCTGGTCGCCGGCCGGCTCGAAGTCCGACACCATCTTGATCGTTATGCCGCCTTCCGATTTGTCAGGGCGGGCGGGGCGGTGCGGCGTCCAGATCTGGCCGTTCTTGTGTAGCGGATTGCCGCTCTCGATCAGTGCCGACAGTGCTTCCACCGTGGCGGTGACGCCGGATTTCGGCATCGCCTCGGCGTCCTCGAGGCTGATGTCGAGGCCCGGGATCGGATTGAGCCCGGCCGCCGTGCGCTCGCGCGCGCTCGCCGCGCCGCCCATCGAGGTGCCGCGTGCGGTTTTTGTCGGGGCGGAAGAGCGCTCGGGGATTTTCTTGTTTTCCCTCCCCCTTGAGGGGAGGGTGGCCGCGGAGCGGCCGGGTGGGGTCGTTTCGGCAGCGCCCGGCGTCTTGGAGGTGCCTTCCGAGGTTACCCCCTCTGGCCGCTTCGCGGCCGTCTCCCCCTCAAGGGGGGAGATCCGGCGCCCGTCCTGCTCCGCCTCCCGCGCAATCTGCTCCGCCCAGTCCGACACCGATCCGGAGAGCGGCGTGCCGGACAGTTCCGGCTGCGGCGCTTCCTCGAAGCCGTCGCGATGCAGCGGTTCCGACGCGTCGAGGTAATCGGTCAGCGGGTTGCCACGCTTGCGGTATCCGTCGTCCTTCGCCGCCGGCGGCTTCTTTTCGGGGGATCTGGCCATGGTCCGAATATGGGTGGAATCGGCCGGGAAGAAAAGCCCGGCCCGGCCCATGGCCTGAGCGGCGCGCGCGATCCTGACACGGCGGTGTCAGCAGGACGCTCTCGCGCCGGTACTGCCGCAAGAGCGTCAGGCGACGCTTGCCAGCATGGCGGAACCTCCCCAGAATGGCGCTCGACTGGGGGAAGGGCGATGGACTCACGGAATTTCCTGCCAAACGACGAAACCATCGCCGCGATCCGGCAGGAGATCGCCCGCTACGAGCAGGAGCGCGTTTCGGCTCGGCGCCGGGTGATGTGGCGTCTGCCGCTGTTCCTCGGTCTTGTCCTCGCTGCCGCTGTCCTGCTGGCGATCGCCTTCAACCGCTTCGCCGATCCGCACGAGCAGTGGACCTCTACACCGCATGTCCTGCTCTACGTGATCGCGCTCGCGCTCGCACTTTTCGCCTGGTGGCGCGGCCTGAGACCGGTCGCCGTGCTGGAGCGGTCTTCCCGCTCGCGGCTGCTGCCCGCCATCTTCGGCTTCATCGACGATCTACGCTACGGCAAGGGCATCACGCCGGAATCCTTCGACCGGCTGCCGAGGGAGGTGATCGGCGACTTCGCCCGGCAGAGTTTTGACGACGTGGTTTCCGGCAGGCATGACGGCTTCGCCTTCGAGCTCTACGAAGCGGTGCTGAAGGAGAAGACGGGCAGTGCCGAACTCACCGGCTTCAGGGGCGTCGTCGTCACCTTCGCCACCGAACGGCCGTTCCCGGGCCTGCTGGTGGCGACGCGCAAGCAGGAGCAGGTGCGGTCCTTCTTCGGCGGCCTGTTCGGCAAGCCGCTGCAGGAGATACCGAGCGGCGTCGCCGAACTGGACGAGACATACGAGTTCCGCACCGACAACGCCGCGGCGGCCGAGCCGCTGGTGCGCGGCCGGCTGGCGCGGGCGCTGCGATGGCTGGCGGAGACCTGGCCCGGCGAGCCGGCGCGCATCGCCTTGCGCGGCGGCGACGGTTTTCTGCTTCTGCCGACGGCGAAGAATTTCTTCGAGCTGCCGCCCGTTTCGCAGCCGCTCGACTACAAGGTCCATGTCGAGCCGATCATCACCGACATGGCGCTGCTGCTTGCCACCGCTGCGCTGGTGCGCAAGGTCGGCAGCGCTGACGAGGCTGCGCCGGCCGGATAGGCGCGGGGCGGTGCGCCGGGCGCTCTTCTCAACGGGGACAGGGCCGTCTGCGCCATCGCCGACCGCCTCCCCACAGGTGCGGATCCAACGGCCGGCAGCCCCGATCTTTCCGGCCACCGCCGTTCGTGCCATGCTTGCCGGCGCGAAAAAGGGGACTGTCATGTCGGATGCCGGCTGGTTCGCGGTCGCGGTGGCGCTGCTCATCCTCTGCCTTGCGCTCGGCTTCCGCCGCTTGGGCGGCCGCGACCTCGGCCCGAGCGGCGAGGGGATGGCGGCAAAGTTCGTGCTCGTCTCGACGGCGATCGGCGGGCTGCTGGGCGCGCCGTTCTGGTGGCTCGACCTGCCGCCGAGCTTCGCCTGGGACCTGCCGCCGGTCGCCTCGCGCATGCTGGCGGCGGCGGCCTTCGCCTTCGGCCTCGCCGGTGGGCTGGTGCTGGAGCGGCCGAGCGAGCCGCGCACCCGGCTCTATCTGCTGCTGATCGTCATCTATCTGCTGCCGCTGGCGGTCGCCGTCCTGCTGCTGCATCTCGACCGCTTCGACTTCGCCGCACCCGTCACCTACGGCTTCTTCGCCGTCGTGATCGTGCTGGTCGCCGGTGCCCTGGCCGCGCTGACGCGCGGCGCGGCCGATAATGGCGCTCCGGAGCGGCCCGGCCCGGCCGTGTCGCTCTGGTTCTACGTCGCCGGCATTCTGCTCGGCTTGTGGGGGATCGCCCTGTTCCTGGCACCCACGACGGCCTTTCCGCTGGTCTTCAACTGGGCCAGGGATTCGCTGACGTCGCGGCTGATCGCCGCCATGCTGTTCACCATCGCGGCCGCCTTCATGCTGTCGCGCCATGACGCGGGACGGGCGCGGTTGTCGCTCGCCTTCGCCGGGAGCTACGGCGTCGGCGTGGTCGGCGCCTGCCTGATGAACGCCTCGGCCGGCCTGCCGGTGCCGCCGCTCTACGCCGCCGGCTTCGCGGCGGTCGCGGTCGTGTCGTTGCTTCTGCTGGTCGCGGTGGCCGAGCGCGGCCGGACCGGACGGCCGGGCGCCTGACCGCTCAGGCCCGTCCGGCCTGCTTCACGGCGGCGAATTCCGGCACGATCTTGCCGCCGGCGACGCTGAAGCCGCTGGCCACCTCGGCCCGGCCCTTGCTCCGCGCCTTCGTCGCCATATGCAGCGCCTCGTATTGCTTGAGATGCTCCACGGTCCCCTGCAATTCGGCGATCTGCCGGCGCATCTGCTCGGCCTGCTTTCGCAGTTGCTGCTGGTCGGAAGGCACGTCTGCCTGGTCGGCAGATGGCCGGTCTTCGCGATTTTGCTCCATCTCGGCGGCAAAAGCGGCGAGCTTCTTCTCCAAAACCGTGCGTTCCGTTTCGAATTCCGCCATTTTCGCCCGCATTTCCGCGAGCTCCGATGCCGCGCCCCGCTGTTCGCCGGCGGCGTTCTGCAGGCGGACATTGAGCGCCTGGATCTCGCCGCGCAATGCCTGCGTCTCGCTCTGGTGGCGGGTGTCGCGCTCGGCGAGGTCGGCGGCGAGCCGGCCGGCATGCTCGTTGGCCTCGATCAGCTTCGCCTCGAGCGCGTCGTTCAGCTTCTGCAGGCGGGTGCTCTCCGCCTCCTCGGTCACCAGCCGGGCCATGATCTCGGCCAGCCTGGCCGAGTCGCTGGCATGCATGGACGACAGCTCCTCGGCGCGGCGGCGCGATTCCGCCTGCCGCTTCTGCACGAGCTCGAGCTCGACCGACAGGCCGGCATTCTTCTCGCGCAGCATTTCCGCCTCGCGCAGGTAGCGCTCCGCCTCGCTGCTGCGGGCGGCGTGGGTGGTCTGCAACTCGCCGTAGAGGGACTCGCTGCGGGCGATGGCGCTGCGCGCCTCCACCAGTTCGAGCCGCAGGGCGCTCTGCGCCTCGCGCATGGCGTCGGCCTCGTCGAGCAGCCGTGCCTCGCGCCGCTTCAGCACTTCGACCAGCTGGTCGTAGCGGGCGCGCAGCCGCTCCAGCTTGTCGACCCGTTCGGCGAGGCGCCGGTTCTCCGCGGCCTGGGCGATGCTGGCGTTCTCGAGATCGTTGGCGCGCAGGATGTCGGCGTAGGAATCCTGCAGGAACTCGCGGCCCATGTGATGCGAGGCCACGATGCCGGCGAGCGCCTCGGCGATCCGGTTGAGGTCGTCCTGGGCGCGCGAGCGCGCCTCGTCGAAAGCGGCGTGGCTGGCGAGGCGGTTCTGCGTGTGCGGGCTGATGCGCTGCGCCTCCCCCGGACCAGGCTGCTCCGGCTGCCACCGCGCCGCCTGCTCTTCCTCGACCTGTTCTTCCTCCGGCCGGGAAAGATTATCCTCACCTGCTTGCGTCTCAGCGCTGTCTTCCGGATTCGCAGACGCCTCCACCGGCAGCAAGAACTCTTCGTCGAGCGCGTCGGCCATGTCGTCTTCAAGGGTTACGAACGCCCTTTTCAGCGGGTCCCGCCGCGTAAGGATGTTGGCTAGATTCATGTCTTCTGACCCTTGCTACTGACGCGTGTGTAACTGCCGCGACCCTTTACCTGTCGTTAACAAATCATACATCCTTTTCTGTCGTTTGGAATAGGTCCCTCCTCGGGGATTCTCGTATAGTAAACAGCCATTTGGTTCAGTTTGCTTGGTGGGCCGGTGAATCGTCGATATTCTATGTCCGAGCAGGTCTATTCTTTCGTGCTCTGATTATACCTGCGGCCACGAAGGTGAACGCCCGGACCTCCCGACGCACGCGTCGGGGCGTCCGGCCCCGGATGATACGGTGGGAAGGCCGGATTCCGGGCAGGAAACGGTTGTGGTGACCGGTATCGGCCGACCGTCAGGGAAACAGCGCGTCCTGCGTCATTTCGAGGTGCAGCAGGCTGCCGTCATAAGGATGCGCCTCGCACACCGCCTCGTCGAGCTCGACCCCGATGCCGGGTTCCTTCGACGGGATGACGCGGCCGTCCTGCCACTCGATCTTCTTCTTCAACAGCGTCTCGTGGAAGCCGTCCCACTGCTTCAGGGATTCGAGGATGAGGAAGTTGGGCAGCGTCACGGCGAGCTGGATGTTGGCGGCCCCGACGATAGGGCCGCAGTAGCAGTGCGGTGCGATCTGGATGTGGTAGGCCTCGGCCATCGCGGCGATCTTCTTGGTCTCGAGAATGCCGCCGGCGCGGCCGAGATCCGGCTGCAGGATGGCGGCGGCGCGGTTCTCGATGACGCGTGCGAACTCGAATTTCGTCGTCAGCCGCTCGCCGGTGGCGATCGGGATCTTCGTGCCGCGCGCCACTTCTGCCATCACTTCCGGCATGTCCGGCGGCACCGGCTCCTCGAACCAGAGAGGATCGTAGGGCTCGATCGCCGCCGCCATACGCAGCGCGCCCGACGCCGTGAACTGGCCATGCGTGCCGAACAGGATGTCGGCCTTGTCGCCGACCGCCTCGCGGATCGTCTTCAGCATGCGAGCGGAGAGGTCGATGTCGCAGAGCCGCGGCTGGTGGCCGTCATAGACTGTATAAGGGCCGGCCGGATCGAGTTTTACCGCGTCAAAACCCTGGCGTAGATATTCGAGCGCGCAGGCCGCGGCCAGGTCCGGATCGTTGTAGACGTTGACCGGACCGGCTTCCGCCGGAACGACGCTGCCGGCATTGGGGTAGAGATAGGTGTAGGAGCGCAGCGTCTCGTGCACCTGGCCGCCGAGCAGCTTGTAGACCGGTTTTCCCGCCTCCTTGCCAATGATGTCCCAGCAGGCGATCTCCAGCGCCGAGAAGCAGCCCATGACGGAGATGTCGGGCCGCTGCGAGAAGCCGGAGGAATAGGCGCGGCGGAAGAAGGTTTCGATATCGTGCGGGTCACGGCCGACGAGATAGCGCGCCGCCAGATCCTCGATCATCCTGGCGGTGACATGCGGGCCGAAGGTGGCGTTGTAGGCCTCGCCATAGCCGACGACGTTGGAGTCGGTCGTCAGCTTGACGAAGATGAAATAGCGCCCGCCTATTCCCGGTGGGGGATTGGCGACGACCCAGGTTTTGACGTCGGTGATTCTCATTGGCTGTCCTCCGGGATTAGCGTTTCCTCTCCCTCACGAAGTGGGGGAGAGGTGCCGAGCGAAGCGAGGCGGTGAGGGGGTCATTCACGATGGGAAACCGGCGCATGGATGTATCGAAGATCGGTGGCTACCACATCCTCGGCATACCGGCCTTCGAGCGCCGCCAGGATCGTCTCGCAAACCGGCCCGATCTGCTTCAGAACGTCGATGTTCCAAAACCGCAGGATAGAATATCCCTCGGCCCGCATGAATTCGTCCCGGCCTCGGTCGGTGACGCTGTCGGCATGCTGGCTACCGTCGACCTCGATGACTAGCCTCGCCTTCCTGCAGAGGAAATCCGCATAGTACGGACCGATCGGGAACTGACGAACGAATTTGTGTCCGCCGAGCCTGCGGTCCTTCAATTCCATCCAAAGCCGCGCCTCGGCGATATTGTCTCCTTTTCGCAGCGAGCGGGCACGATCGGTAGTCGATTGTTTGCGGCGGCTGCGATCTTTGTCGGGCATGGCCCCCTCACCGCCTCGCTTCGCTCGGCACCTCTCCCCCATTCTGTGGGGGCGAGGAAACGCCAATCGCCCGCGCCGCCTCCATCATCATCGCTTTCATTTCCAATCCTCCAGCACCATCTGCGCGCCCTTCCAGCCGGTCATGATCGACGGCGCGTTGGTGTTGCCGGAGATGTTGCCGGGAAAGATCGACGCATCGATGACGCGCAGGCCCTCCAGCCCGTGCACGCGCAGCCGCGGGTCGACGACGGACTTGGCCGGATCGGGACCCATGCGGCAGGTGGACACCGGGTGGTAGACCGTGCCGCTGCGCTTCCTGAAATCCTGAATCAGGTCCTCGTCGGAAGTGACTGACGGGCCGGGCAGAATTTCCTCGACGATGAACTCGGCCATGGCCGGCTGCGCGGCGATCCTGCGCACGAATTTCACCGCCGCCAGCATCTCGGCGACGTCGGCGTCGGTCGACAGGGCGTTGGCGACGATCTTCGGATAGTCGCGCGGATTTTTCGAGCGGATCAGAATCTCGCCGCGGCTGGTCGGCCGGCAGTTGGAGAGGCCGATGGAGAAGCCGGGCCAAGGGTCCGGCGTGAGAATCGGCCGCTCGCCGGCCTTCGGGATGACGGTCGAGAATGCCTGAAAGTAGAGTTGCATGTTGGGCCGCTCAAGCGCCGGGTCGGTGCGGAAGAAGCCGCCGGCATTGTTCATCGACAGCGACAGCGGCCCGGAGCGCAGGAACACATATTGCATGCCGACCCACAGCTTGCCCCACCAGGGCCGCAGCAACTGGTTGAGCGTCGCCTGGCGCCCCTTGAAGGTATAGTTGATGCCGACATGGTCCTCGAGGTTGCGGCCGACGTTGTCGTTGCCATGGACGACCTCGATGCCGAGCGCCTTCAGATGGCCGGCCGGACCGACGCCGGAAAGCTGCAGCAATTGCGGCGAGTTGATCGAGCCGCCGGACAGGACGACTTCGTGGGCCGCGCCGACCCTGTGCGTTGCGCCGTTGCGCTCGTATTCGACGGCGACCGCGCGCCTGCCCTCGAACAGGATTTTCGTCGCCAGCGCGCCGGTCTCGACACGCAGGTTGGGACGCTTCATCGCTGGGCGCAGAAAGGCGCGCGCCCCCGACATGCGGCGGCCGTTCCGGGTCGAGATCTGGTAGATGCCGACGCCTTCCTGGCTGGCGCCGTTGAAGTCCGGATTGAAGGGGAGGCCCGCCTGCTCGGCCGCGGTCAGATAGCGCTTTGTCAGCGGATGGACGGCGGCCGAGCAGTCGGTGACGTGCACCGGACCGCCGCTGCCGCGCCACCGGTCGGCGCCGGCTGCGTTATCCTCGATCGCCTTGAAGGCGGGCAGCAGGTCGGCAAAACTCCAGCCCGGATTGCCGGCGGCCGCCCAGGCGTCGTAGTCGGCCGGGTGGCCCCTGATCCACACCATGGCGTTGATCGAGCTCGATCCGCCAAGCAGCTTCCCGCGCGGCCAGTGGTCGGCATTGCCGGCAAGGCCGGGATCCGGCTCGGTCTTGTAGTTCCAGTTGACCTTGGGGTCGTAAAAGGTCTTGCCGTAGCCGAGCGGCATCTGCACGAAGAAGCGACGGTCGGTGCCGCCGGCTTCCAGCACCAGGACGGAGAAGCGGCCGTTGGCCGACAGGCGCTCCGCCACCACGCAGCCGGCGGAACCGGCGCCGACGATGATGAAGTCGTAGGTCTGCATGGATGCGGTGTTCCCGGCCGGCGATTTTCAGGCGGAGACTAGCCGCATGCCGTGCGACGGGTCGTCCGGGCTTCCGGCATCGGCTGTGAGAAAAGCGACTGACAGATGCCGGTCGCGGCGTACGGATGCGCTCGCTACATCGGGTGGCCGATCACGCGTTGACCGCCTTTGCCGCTGCGGCTAGGCAGAGGCCGCAGCACGAGGAGACGGACGCATGGTTCACTACGCCGACGGACAGCCGACGGGCGACCTGACGCTGCGCACGCTCGCCATGCCGGCGGATGCCAACGCGGCCGGCGACATTTTCGGCGGCTGGGTGATGGCGCAGATGGACCTCGCCTGCGGCATCCGCGCCGCCGAGCGCGCCAGGGGCAGAGTGGTGACGGCGGCGGTGAAGGAGATGTCCTTCGCCAAGCCGATGAAGATCGGCGACACGCTGTGCATCTATACGAACGTCACGCGCGTCGGCCGTACCTCGATGACGCTGAAGGTCGAAGCCTGGGCGCAGCGCTACCTTACCGATCTCATGGAGAAGGTCACCGATGCCGATTTCATCATGGTGGCGCTGGATGGAGAGGGGCGGCCGAAGCCGGTGCCGGGAGAGCAGTAGGGCAGTAGGGCAGTAGGGCAGTAGGGCAGTAGGGCAGTAGGGCAGTAG
>NZ_JCACER010000005.1:0-143957 GCF_059502445.1 Kumtagia sp. | reverse complement strand
GGGAGAGGAAGCGCCGGGGACAGTTTACTTTTTTCGGCCCGCGCGACCTCTGAACCGCCGTGCCTTTCTGCCGAAAGAAAGTAAACTGTCCCCTGAGCATCCCCTGAGCATACGTCGCCCTCGCCACGCCCTGCATCGCAGTCTGGCCATTGAAGAAGTCGGGAAGACGGGCGGCCGCAGGATCGCTCATCTAAATTTTATATGCGACCTTTCGGCCGCCCGTCCGGTGCTTCTTCGCCGCTTCATTTCCGGGTCATGGGATCGTACTCGCTACTCCGGCTTAAGTGACGCCGGCGATATCCCGCTCATGACGGCTCCTGAGGCCATACCGGAGCCCCGTCCCGCTCATTCGTCGGGATCGTTAGAAACTCTGAAGCAGCGCCGGCTCTCGCGGCCACGTTAGCCGCTACCTTCCGGACACCGATCCCTCCCCGCAAACCACCGTCATGATCGGCGTTCCCGCAGGAGGGACTGCCGGGATTATGCGAGAGGCGGGAGGGGCGGGGATAAAACCAGCAGGAAAAGTGCCTGCCTCTCCGCGGTGGCTATCGCGGCGACGACAGGCAAGTGCGGGAAACAGCTAGCCTTTTCCGCAGAAGCGCACAGCTTGCTTCAAGGCCTGCACGGGTGGAACGCAAGAAAACTATCCCCTGCGCCGAACCAGCCGAACGCATTCCGGTTGACACATGTTATAGTATAACATACTGACTGCCACCCTGACTCACGCGACCGCCCGATGACCGAAGCCGCCATCACCTTCCGCGACCTGACGCTCGGCTACAACAGCCACCCGGCCGTGCACCACCTCAACGGCACGGTGCGCCGCGGCTCGCTGACGGCCGTCGTCGGCCAGAACGGCTCGGGCAAGTCGACGCTGATGAAGGGGATCGTCGGCGTGCTGAAGCCGATGGCCGGCGCCTGCACGGTCGAGCCCGGCGCGCGCGTCGCCTACCTGCCGCAACAATCCGAGCTCGACCGCAGCTTTCCCGCGCGGGTGGTCGACCTCGTCTCGATGGGGCTGTGGCCGAAGCGCGGGCTGCTCGGCCGCACCACGAAAGCCGACCGCGAGGCGGTCGGCAAGGCGCTGCTGTCCGTCGGCATGGGCGGCTTCGAGGGCCGCTCCATCGACACGCTGTCCGGCGGCCAGCTGCAGCGGGCGCTGTTCGCCCGGGTGCTGGTGCAGGACGCCGACATCATCCTGCTCGACGAGCCGTTCAACGCCATCGACGCCAAGACGGTCGGCGACCTGATCGGCGTCATCAAACGCTGGCACGGCGACAGTCTCACCGTGATGGTGGTGGTCCACGACCTCGACCTGGTGCGCACGCATTTTCCCGAAACGCTGCTGATGGCGCGCAGCCCGATCGCCTGGGGCGCCACCGGCGAGGCGCTGAAGCCGGAAAACCTGCTGCACGCGCGGCGTTTCGACGAGGCCTGGCACGAGGATGCGCCGTGGTGTGAACCGGCGGGGCACGATCACGACCATGGCGATCATGATCACAAGCATCACGCCCATGCGTAGTTCACTTCGCCCCGTTTCGCCGTTTGGAGGGCCTTGCCGGGCTGGAGCACCTCTCATCCGGCCGCCTCGCGGCCATCTTCTCCAACAAGAGGCCGAGGCAGTTCGGACGCCTCGTACCCCCACCCCTAACCCCTCCCCTCAAGGGGGAGGGGGATCTTGCGGCCGCCATGCGGGGCAAAACCATCGACGATTTGCGCCCAGCGGTGACGCAAGCCGGTCTCCCTCGCCCTTGCGGGCAGGGGTCAGGGGCGGGGGTAATCCCACAGCCGATAGCCTCTTTCAAAGAGAGAGCCAGGCCGATGTATGACCTGCTGATCGCTCCCTTCGTCGAGTTCGGCTTCATGCAGCGCGCGCTGGCCGGCTCGCTGCTGCTGTCGCTCGCCGCCTGCCCGGTCGGCGTGTTCCTGATGCTCAGGCGCATGAGCCTGACCGGCGACGCCATGGCGCATGCGATCCTGCCGGGCGCGGCCGCCGGCTTCCTGCTCTACGGGCTGCAGATCGTGCCGATGACCATAGGCGGGCTGATCGCCGGCGTGGTGGTGGCGATCGGCGCCGGCGCGGTGTCGCGCTTCACCCTGCAGAAGGAGGACGCCTCGATGGCGGCCTTCTACCTGATTTCGCTGGCGCTCGGCGTGATGATCGTGTCGCTGCGCGGCTCCAGCGTCGATTTGATGCACGTGCTGTTCGGCACGGTGCTGGCGCTCGACGACGCGGCGCTGACGCTGATCGCCGGCATTTCCGTGGTCACGCTGGCAAGCCTCGCCATCTTCTGGCGGGCGCTGATCGCCGAATGCCTCGACCCGCTATTCCTGCGCTCGGTGAGCCGGCTGGGCACGCCGGTGCATTTCCTCTTCCTCGGCCTCGTCGTGCTCAACCTCGTCGGCGGCTTCCAGGCGCTCGGCACGCTGCTGTCGGTCGGGCTGATGATGCTGCCTGCGGCCGCCGCCCGCTTCTGGACCGGGCGGGTGATCACCATGTGCGCGCTGGCCGTCGCCATCGGCATCGTGTCGTGCCTGTCGGGGCTGCTGCTCTCCTACCACGCCGCCCTGCCCTCCGGCCCGTCGATCATCCTGTCGGCCGGCGCCGTCTATCTGCTGTCTACGCTGTTCGGGACGCGCGGCGCCTTCCTGGCGCGCATCCGCCACCCGCATCGCCACCGCACCGCCTGACCTGAAAGGAATTTTCCATGCTGAAGTCGATCCGTCTCGCCCTCGCCACGAGCGTTATAACATTACTGCCATTCGCCGCCCTGCCCGCCTCCGCCGAGCCGCTGAAGGTGGTCGCCAGCTTCTCCATCATCGGCGACTTCGCCAAGAATGTCGGCGGCGACCGCATCGCACTCACCACGCTGGTCGGGCCTGACGGCGACGCCCATGTCTACGAGCCGAAGCCGGCCGACGCTGCCGCCATGGCGGGCGCCGACGTGGTGCTGGTCAACGGCCTGCATTTCGAAGGCTTTCTCAGCCGGCTCGCCGCGGCCAGCGCGTCAAAGGCGGCCGTGGTCGAGCTGACGAAGGGCGTCGAGCCGCTGAAGATGAAGGAAGAGCACGAGGGCCATGAGGGTGGCGAGGAGGCGCACGAAGGCCATCACCACCACGGCGACACCGACCCGCACGCTTTCCAGTCGATCGCCAATGCGCGCATCTATGTGAAGAACATCGCCGATGCCTTCTGCGCCGCCGACGCCGCGGGCTGCCAGACCTACCAGGCAAACGCCGCCACCTATGACACGAAGCTCGCCGAGACCGAGGCGACGGTGAAGGAAGAGATCGCGGCGATCCCGGCGGACAAGCGCGTGGTCATCACCTCGCACGACGCCTTCGGCTATTTCGAGCATGCCTACGGGCTCACCTTCCTCGCCCCCGAGGGCATCTCGACCGAGGCCGAGGCCTCGGCCGCCGACGTCGCGGCGCTGATCAGCCAGGTGCGGGAGGACAAGGCTTCGGCGATCTTCGTCGAAAATATCACCAACGCCCGGCTGATCGAGCAGATCGCCCGTGAGACGGGGCTGACGGTCGGCGGCACGCTCTATTCCGACGCGCTGTCGCAGCCGGACGGTCCCGCCGGCACCTATGTCGACCTGATGCTCAACAATGTGCGGACCATCAAGGGCGCCATTCTGGGGAGCTGAGGACCAGAAGCATTTCGTGGACGCTGGCCTGCGGTGAGAGGTGGTTGCGACAAGTCCCGCGCTCGGCCCAGGCCCCCTCTCCGTCTCGGGCTTCGCCCTCGCCACCTCTCCCCCACTGCGTGGGGGCGACGAACCCAGGCTGGATAAGCGCCGCCCGCGCGGCATCGGTTCCTCGCCCCCGCAAGGCGGGGGAGAGGTGTCGAGGGCGAAGCCCGAGACGGAGAGGGGGGTCCAGAGCCGAGGCCGCAAGTTGTGAAGACCTCACTTTTCATCTGACTTTGACTGTTACAAAATAACATTACAAGGAGAAAACCCATGACCCGTCATCTCGCCACGTCCTCGCTCATCGCCCTTCTCGTCGGCCTTGCACCGACATTGGCCGCGGCAGAGGAGAAGACCGCCTGGCGCCTGTTCGTGTCCGACCATGCGGAGCCGGTCGTCACCGTCATCGATGCGCTGAGCGGCGAGCCGGTCGAGACTTTTCCCGTGAAGGGTCCGGCATCGCTCAAGCGCAGCGACAGCGGCCGGAGCGTCTTTGCCATCCAGGGCGCGGCCGGCACGGTCACGGCCTTCTCCTCCGGCATCTCCTTCGACGACCATGGCGACCACGGCGACATCGAGGTGTCGGCGCCGAAGCCGAGCGGCTTCGAGGTTTCTGGCAAAAAGCCGTCGCATTTCGTCGAGCATGGCGGCGATATCGCCCTGTTCTTCGACGGCGAAGGGGTCGTCCGCATCACCGACGAAAAGACCGTGCTGCAAGGCAATTCGGCCGTGCGCGAGGTGAGGACGGACGCGCCGCATCACGGCGTGGCGGTCGCCTATGGCGAGCACGTGCTGGTCTCCGAGCCGGACAGGGAGAAGCCGGACGAGCTGCCGGTCGGCATCCGCGTGGTCGACAGGAGCGGGAGCCGGGTCGGCGACGTGCATGCCTGCCCGGACCTGCATGGCGAGGCGTCTTCCGGCAATCTCCTCGCCTTCGCCTGCGCCACCGGCCTGCTGGTGGTGAGCAAGGGCGAGGACGGCCCGGCGATCGAGCACCTGCCCTATGCCGACGCGCGTCCCGAGGGCAAGGCGACGACGCTCGCCGGCGGCAGGGGTCTGCAGTATTTCCTCGGCAATTACGGGCCGGACAAGGTCGTGCTGATCGACCCGACGGCGGCGGAAGACGCCTTCCGGCTCGTCGAGCTGCCGACGCGGCGCGTGCATTTCGCCGTCGATCCGGTGCGGCCGAAATTCGCCTATGTGTTCACCGAGGACGGGCAGCTGCACCAGCTCGACGTGGTTGCCGGCGCCATCGTGAAATCGGTGAAGCTGACCGAGCCCTATTCCATGGACGGGCACTGGAGCGACCCGCGGCCGCGCGTGGCGGTGGCAGGCGAGCGTATCGTCGTGACCGACCCGCTGAAGGGTGTGCTGCACACGGTCGATGCCGCCTCCTTCGAGAAGGCCGGCGAGATCGCGGTCGACGGAAAACCGTTCAACATCGTCGCGGTCGGCGGTTCGGGCGAGAGCCACGCGACCGAGTGAGCCGGTGCATCGTATGGCGGATCGTTCCGGCAGCTAGCCGGAGCGGTTGCGCCGCCTGACGAAATCGACGAAGGCGCGCAGCGGCGCCGGCACGTGGCGTCGCCCGGGATAATAGAGATAGGGCCCCGGAAAGGGCGGGCACCAGTCGTCGAGCACGGTGACGAGGCGGCCGGCCTCGATATGCTCGCGCACATAGTCCTCGAAGGTGGCGCAGAAGCCGGCGCCGTCCAGGCAGGCCTGGAGCTGGGCGGTGAGGTTGGTGGTCAGCAGCGGCCCGTCGGCGTCGATCTTCTCGACGACGCCGCCGCGGCCGAACTCCCAGACGGGCCTGAGGCCGCTGGGATAAACGATGCGCAGGCACGGCCGGCCGAGCAGGTCGCGCGGCCGCTCGACTGGCGGACCGGCTGCCACGAGCTCTGGCGCGGCGACGACGACGAAGCGCTGCGGCGGCCCGAGCGGCACCGCGATCACGTCCTGGGCGAGGCTTTCGCCCCAGCGCACGCCGGCGTCGAAGCCGGCGGCGACGATGTCGATGAACGCCGTCTCGGCGACGATCTCCAGTTTTACGCGCGGATGCGCGGCGAGGAACGGACCCATGAGCGGCGCCAGCGCCAGCTCGATGGCCGGCTGCGGCGCATTGATGCGCAGCGTGCCGGCCGGCGCGTCGTCGGCGGCCCGCAGGTCGCCGACGGCCGCGGCGATGTCCGCCAGCGCCGGCGACAGCCGCTCCAGCAGGCGCCGCCCGGCTTCGGTGGGGGCGACCGAGCGGGTGGTGCGGTTGAGCAGGCGCAGATCGAGGGCCGCCTCGAGGTCGCGCACCTGCTGGCTCAGCGTCGACGGCGACACGCCGCGCTCGGCCGCGGCAGCGCGAAAACTGCGACGGCGGGCGACGGCGGCGAAAGCGGCGAGCAGGTTGAGGTCGTTCGGCATTGTACGGAATTCCGCACGGTCTGTTTCGACAAGGGCAGCTTATCGCACAGTAGAGCATGCGCCATCTTCGCGCTCAAGGCTCCTGCATGAGCCGCGTCGCGAATGGAGAGAAAGATGGACGAACGCACCCTCGGGAAAACCGGCCCGCTCGTGTCGAGGCTCGGGCTGGGCTGCATGGGCATGTCGGATATCTATGGTCCGGCCGACCGCGAGAAAAGCCTGGCGACGCTGCATGCGGCACTCGACGCCGGCATCACGCTGCTCGATACCGGCGATTTCTACGGCATGGGTCACAACGAGCTGCTGATCGCGGAGGCGCTGCGCGCCCGCAGCGCCGGCACGGTGGCGATCAGCGTGAAGTTCGGCGCGCAGCGCGGGCCGGACGGCTCTTGGCTCGGCTTCGACGGCCGCCCCAACGCGGTGAAGACCGCGGCCGCCTACAGCTTGAAGCGGCTGGGCGTCGAGGCGATTGACATCTACCGGCCGGCGCGCCTCGACCCCAACGTGCCGATCGAAGAGACCATCGGCGCCGTCGCCGATCTGGTGAAGGCCGGCTATGTCAGGCATATCGGCCTGTCGGAGGTGGGGTCGGAGACGATCCGGCGCGCGGCAAGCGTCCACCCGATCGCCGACCTGCAGATCGAATATTCGCTGATCTCGCGCGGCATCGAGGACGGCATCCTGCAAACCTGCCGCGAGCTCGGCATCGGCATCACCGCCTATGGCGTCTTGTCGCGCGGGCTGATCAGCGGCCATTGGGACAAGCAGCGGGCGACGCAGGCCGGGGATTTCCGCGGCCGCAGCCCGCGCTTCCAGGACGGCAATCTCGAGCGCAATCTCGCCCTCGTCGAGGCGCTGCGGCGTGTGGCCGACAGCCGCGGCGCCAGCGTCGCGCAGATCGCCATCGCCTGGGTGCTGGCGCAGGGCGACGACATCGTGCCGCTGATCGGCGCGCGGCGGCGCGACCGGCTCGCCGAGGCGCTGGGCGCGCTCGACCTCGCACTGTCGCCGGACGATCTGGCGGCGATCGAGCGGGCGGCGCCGAAGGGTGCCGCGGCGGGCTCGCGCTACGACGAGCACCAGATGGCAATGCTGGATAGCGAGCGACCGGTCTGATCCCGGCTTCAGGGCGACGCGGTGCGTCGCCCTGAAGCCGGCCGCGGCGCAATGCAGCGGTTGCGGCGACGCCCGCGCGGTGGCATGACACAGGCAGAGATTTCTCCGGAGCTTCTACCCATGGACATCCGCCAGGTTACCGACGACTACGCCGTGTCCGGCCAGATCGCCGCCGACGACATCCGCGCCATCAAGGAAGCGGGCTTCCGCTCCATCATCTGCAACCGCCCCGACGACGAGCAGCCCGGCCAGCCGAGCGCCGCCGAGATCGCGGTGGCGGCGGAAGCCGCGGAACTCGTCTTCCGCCACATCCCCTTCACCAGCGGCCAGATGACCGAGGAGGACGTTGCTGAGATGGCCGAGGCGCTCGATGAGATCCCCGGCCCGGTCTTCGCCTACTGCCGCTCCGGCGCGCGCTCGACCAACATTTTCATGGCGGCCAAGCAGGCGAAGGGATAGGCGGCGGGCGGCTACTTGCTGCTCTCCATCGCCCCGCTTTCAGCCATGACTTCCGCGCCGTCAGCCGATCTCCCGAGACGATGACCCAAGCGCCGGATTACTCGGGATAGGATTCAGCACCCTCCGGCGTCGGCTTGTTGAACAGGATGAACACCAGCGGGTTGCCGGGTTCGGACATCGCGTCGCTGCGCTGGCCCGTCACTTCTCCGGCCACGCCGCTGGTATATTCCGCAACCACCTCGCCAAAACCGTTGCGCTGGATGGCCAGCTTCTGGCCGGGCTCGACCTTGTCGTTGAGCTTGACCAGATGCTCGACGATCCCGCCCTCCGTCGCCAGGATCGGGAAGGCGCTGTTGCCGACGAAGACATGCACGTCCTTGCCGGTGCGCCCCATCGGCCCGGCGACGATGCCGTGATGCTTGAGCACGTTCATCGTACCTTCCACGAACAGCGCGATCATTTCGAGGTCGAGGTGCCGGGCAGCCCCGATCTCCGGGCAGAAGGACGGGATGCCCGCGGCGTTGAACGCGTTGTGGAGCACGCTGGGATAGGTAGGATTGTCGAAGATCTGGCCGACGGGGTAAAGCTCCGCCATCGCCTTGATCTCGGGCACGTCCATCTCGGCGATATTGAACGCGGCGACCTCGAACCCGGTCGTACCGGTATGGAAGTCGATCGCGAAGTCGGCGTTCGGCCGCAGCAGCCGGTTGAACAGCAACCCGGCATGCCGGCTGGGCGCGGTGATGTCGTTCTCGTTCCCCGGCCACACCCGATTCATGTCGACCAGATCGATGCCCCTGCCCGAATTGGGCCATCTGCGCTGCATGCTTTCGATGGCCGGGCGGGCAATATCCGTGACCGCCATGACCGTGCCCGACATCCCGGCCGGGTCGAGCTGGTTCATCACCGTCTGGACTGTGTGGATGGAACTCATCTCGTCGCCATGCACGCCACTGGTGAGCACGACGCGCTTGCCCGGCTTCGCCCCCCTGGCCACCGTCACGGACACATACCAGTGTTGTCCGCTCGGCATCTGCACGCCCTGGAAATACAGGAAGTGCTTCTGGCCCGGCTCGAGATCGTCGACGTCGAGCGCGCTGACGACCTTTTTGCCCTGGATTGTTTCGCCGGTGTAGACGGTGCCCGATGCCGGATCGGCAGGGGGTGTCGCCGCCTCCTGGGCATTCGCATCACCACTGCCGGCGGCGAGGGCAGCAGACGCCCCGAGCGTGGCAATCGATGCGATCATGAAGTCGCGACGATCGAGGCGTTGTTGAGGTGTGTCCGACATGACGGAGATCCCTTGCAATGTGAAAAGCTATGTTCGAACAACGGCATGCACATCTAAAGTAGAAATCCCCACTCGACTTGACGCTACCAGTGGGCTCATGACCTGGCAAGGTTTGCGAGAACCCTGCCGGCGATACGAGGATTTGCGGCAAGGTCTGGAAGTGGCGTGATCGCTCCTTTTCGGTCCACCGTTTCCAACTCCCGAACCTGGAGCGCATTCACAAAGGCAGCGCTCCGGTCTCCTTCAGCGTCTCCAGCACGATCGCCGTCTTCACGTGCTGCACGGAATCGTGCGGCAAAAGTTCGTCGTTGACGAAGCGCGACAGCGCCTTCAGGTCGGGAGTCACCACCTTGAGGAAATAGTCCATCTCGCCGGTGAGCGCGTGCGCCTCCTGCACCTCGGGCAGGCGGGCGATCAGCTCGCCGAAGCGGCGCGCATTGTCGCGGTTGTGGGTGGCGAGCGTCACCGAGATCACGCTGACCAGGGGGAAGCCCAGCCGGTCGCGGTCGAGCCGCGCCCGGTAGCCGGTGATGAAGCCCTCCTCCTCCAGCCGCTGGCGACGCCGCGAGCATTGCGACGGCGACAGGTTCACGCGCTCCGACAGATCGTTGTTGGTGAGCCGCGCGTCGTCCTGGAGCAGCGCCAGCATCTTGCGGTCGAATTCGTCCAGGCGCTCACCGTTCATCGTCTTTTCCGCTCACATGCACGAACCGTGCATCAATGCAGCACCGGGCGCCCGCGAATGCAAGCACAATGCGGGCCGATCGGCGTATGATTCCGGCAAGTCCGCACTCTGACCGCCCGGAGGACATCATGGGCCCCTTCCCGCACGACGCGCCGCCCGCCAAGATCAGCAAGGCCAACCCGGCCGGCACCGATGGCTTCGAGTTTGTCGAATTCGCGCATCCCGAGCCGGAGAAGCTTGGCACGCTGTTCGAGCGCATGGGTTATACGCCGGTGGCGCGCCACCGCACCAAGAACATCACCGTTTGGCGCCAGGGCGACATCAACTATGTGCTCAACGCCCAGCGCGGCTCGCACGCCATGAGCTTCGTCGAGAAGCACGGCCCCTGCGCGCCGTCGATGGCTTGGCGCGTGGTCGACGCGAAACATGCCTTCGAGCATGCCGTGTCGAAGGGGGCGACGCCCTATACCGGCAAGGACAAGACGCTCGATGTGCCGGCGATCGTCGGCATCGGCGGCTCGCTGCTCTATTTCGTCGACCACTACGGCGAGAAGGGCTCTGCCTACGACCAGGAGTTCGAATGGCTGGGCGAGCGCGATCCGAAACCGGAGGGCGTCGGCTTCTATTATCTCGACCACCTCACCCACAACGTCTATCGCGGCCAGATGGACAAGTGGTGGGCGTTCTACCGCGAGTTGTTCGGCTTCAAGCAGATCCACTATTTCGACATTGACGGGCGCATCACCGGCCTGGTCAGCCGCGCCATCACCAGCCCGTGTGGAAAAATCCGCATCCCGCTGAACGAGTCCAAGGACGACACCAGCCAGATCGAGGAATTTTTGAAGAAATACAAGGGCGAGGGCATCCAGCACATCGCCGTCGGCACCGAGGAAATCTACGACGCCACCGACCGGCTGGACGGCAACGGGCTGAAATTCATGCCCGGCCCGCCCGACACCTATTACGAGCGCTCGTTCGCCAGAGTCTCCGGCCATGACGAGCCCGTCGAGCGCATGAAGAAGCACGGCATCCTGATCGACGGCGAAGGCGTGGTCGACGGCGGCACGACGAAGATCCTGCTGCAGATATTCTCCAAGACGGTGACCGGCCCGATCTTCTTCGAGTTCATCCAGAGGAAGGGCGACGAAGGGTTCGGCGAGGGCAATTTCCGCGCCCTGTTCGAATCGATCGAGGAAGACCAGATCCGGCGCGGCGTGCTGAAGGAGAAGGCGGCGTAGGCGGCGGTTTTTTTGCTCTGATCGGCCATTTTCTTCACCGGCTTTGACGCAAAGTCGGTGAAAGTGTTCGGAATGAGCATTCCACGAATGAAGGCCAGCCGTTCCCTTTTGCAGGTCCGAGGGGTAATGTCGCTTCTGTCAGGGAGGGCGCCATGCAGCCGCGTGACTTCTCGAAGGAGACCGCCCAGGATCGGGAAATGTGCCTTCGGCGGCAGGCCGAAGACCGGGCAAATCTGGTCAACGACCATATGGAGCTAATCTATTCCGGCGATCTGGACGAAGTCTTCGCCGAACTGGTCCGACTGCACCGGATTGTTCAGGACCCGCGCACCGCGGAACTGATGGCGCGCGTATTCGCAGATCGGCTACGCGGCGTCAGCCTATAGTCCCAGCCGCTCCACCTCCTCCTTCCTCAGCTTCCGGTCGAAATCGAGAAAGAACTCGTCGAGCTGCGGTGGCTTGACCGAGGTGCCCGACAGCATGGCGTGCACCTGGCCGCGATGGTGGATGTCGTGCTGGAAGAGATGGGCGAGCAGGTCGCCGATGCGTTCGGGGATCATCCCGTCTTCGCCGCGGTCGGTCGGCACGCGGTGGTCGAGGTCTTCCGCCGCCAGGTTCTCGCAGAAGCCGAGAAGCCGGCGGTCGAACGCCGCCTGGCTCTCCGCAAGCTGGCAGGCGTCGCCGCTCTCGGCATAGGTGTCGAAGATCTTCAGGCCGAGCCCGCCCTCCTCCAGCATGTCGAGATAATAGAGGTCGACCGACAGAATGTGGTTCAACGTCTCCCTGATCGACGGGAAGAAGCTGGTGCGCGGCGCATCCAACTCGCCGGGTCGCAGCGCCAGCACTGCGCGGTAGAGGCGGTCGTTGGACCAGAGATTGTTTTCGGCCATGCGGCGGAAATGGGTGAGAAGCTCCATATCTCGGCCTCCTAATACCCGATAAATTGCAGCCCATCCCACAACAGCAAAAAACCGACCAGATTGGCGACGAGCAGGCCGTTCATGCGGCGGCGCATGGCTTGCGTCCCGGCGTCGCGCGCCACGCCCGAATTCGTCACGGTGTGGAAGATCAGGGCGTTGCGCGGCAGGCCGGACCGGTTGGCGAGGTCCGGCGAGCGCGCCTCGATGCGGTAGGAGAGCCGGATCGCCTGGACGAAGACGACGAGCATGACGACGCCCCAAAGGCCGGTGAGGATCGGAAACCAGAGGCTCACTGCCCCTCCTGTTCTCCCGCCCGCCGCACCGTCTGCTCGATGGCGCCGAAGATCGAGTGGCCGCTCCTGTCCTTCATCTCGATGCGCACGGTGTCGCCGAAGCGCAGGAACGGCGTCTTGGCCGCGCCGGTCTCGATCGCCTCGACCATGCGCTGCTCGGCGATGCAGGAATAGCCGACGCCGCCGGCAGCGATCGGCCTGCCCGGTCCGCCGTCGCGCTTGTTGGAGACGGTGCCCGAGCCGATGATCGCGCCGGCGCCGAGCGGCCGCGTCTTCGCCGCATGGGCGATCAGCTGCGGAAAATCGAAGGTCATGTCGACGCCGGCATCGGCGCGGCCGAACGGCTTGCCGTTGAGCTCGACCGAGAGCGGCAGGCGGACCCGCCCGCCGTCCCAGGCATCGCCCAGCTCGTCCGGCGTGACGGCGACAGGCGAGAAGGCAGAGGACGGCTTCGACTGGAAGAAGCCGAATCCCTTCTCCAGCTCGGCCGGGATCAGGCCGCGCAGGCTGACGTCGTTGACCAGCATGACCAGCCGGATCGCCGAGCGCGCCTCGTCGACCGTGGCGCCCATGGGCACGTCGTCGACGATGACGGCCACCTCGGCCTCGAGGTCGATGCCCCAGGCCTCGTCGGCCATGACGATCGCGTCGCGCGGCGGCAGGAAGGTATCGGAACCGCCCTGATACATCAGCGGCTCGGTCCAGAAGCTTTCCGGCATCTTCGCGCCGCGCGCCCTGCGCACCAGCTCGACGTGGTTCACGTAAGCCGAGCCATCGGCCCACTGGTAGGCGCGCGGCAGCGGCGAATGCGCGTCGTGCTCGTGGAAGCGCGCCGAGGGCACCGCGCCGGTCTCCAGCGATTCGGCCATGGCCTCCAGATGCGGCGCCAGCCGCGCCCAATTGTCGAGCGCCGCCTGCAGCGTCGGCACCAGGAAGGAAGCGTCGGTGTAGCGCGTCAGGTCGCGCGAGACGACGACGAGCCGTCCGTCGCGAGAACCGTTCTTCAGGCTGGCAAGCTTCATCAAATCCTCCCTGGTCGAGCTACAACACGGCGATCGGCGTCGGCCGTCAAGGCGCATTCGACAATCGAGAGGAAGCGAACCGGCCGTTGACGCGATTTGGTTGCGGCCGTAACAATTGGATTTGCAACCATCAAGCCGGAGCACGCCATGCCTGCCCGCTCGGCCCCACGCCCGATGCCGGCCAGCAGGGCCGGCCAGGAGCCGCTGCTCGCCCTCGAAGAGTTCTTGCCCTACCGGCTGAACCGGCTGGCGGACAAGGTCAGCCGCGAGTTCTCCAAAATCTATGCGGACCGGCACGGGCTGACGCGGCCGGAATGGCGGACGCTGGCGACGCTTGGCCAGTTCGGCACGATGACGGCGACGGAGATCGGCGCGCATTCCTCCATGCACAAGACAAAAGTCAGCCGCGCCGTCTCGGCGCTGGAGAAGCGCAAATGGCTGGCGCGCGGCATCGATCCGCTCGACCGCAGGCTGGAGCACCTGACGCTGACGCGCGCCGGACACGCCGCCTACCGCGATCTGGTGCCGCTGATGAAGGCCCACGAGGCGCGGCTGCTCGGCCGGGCGAGCGCCAGCGAGCGGCAGGCGATCCAGAACGCGATCGACGTGCTGGAGCGGGCGCTGAAGCTCTGATCAGGCCTCCGGCAGCGGCCGCGGATACTGGATGCGCGGCGGCAGCCGGTGATGCAGCAGCGCCAGCCCGACCAGGCTGACGCAGCTCACGAAGACGGTGATGAACAGCGACGTGCTCTGCAGCGGCGAGGCCAGCGCCACCAGGGGAATGGCGCCGGCCGGCGGATGGGTGATGCGCAGCATCAGCATGCCGGCGATGGCCGCGCCGACGGCGACGGCGGCCACCCACCACAGGCCGGGAAAGGCGAGCGCGGCGGCGACGCCGAGGATCGTCGCCAGCAGATAGCCGCCGAAAATGTTGATCGGCTGCGCCAGCGGGCTGGCCGGGTGGCCGAACAGCAGCACCACCGTGGCACCGAGCGGCGCGATCAGCAGCGGCAGCCCGGTCAGCGTCGCCAACCCGCCGACGGCGCCGATGCCGAGCACGGCCCCGGCACCCGATTTCAGGTGCGAGGTGAACTGGCCGCCGGGTTCGTGCCGGGCGGTGAAGGAGCGAAGGTGGCGGCGCATCGACGGACCTAAAACGAAGGGCCCGCTCCGATAGCAACTCGCCCGGGCTCTGGGCAACGAACAAAGTTCGAATTTTGGGCAGAAGATGAAAATTTCATCGCCGTGATCCGGCGCAGCCATCGCAACCACAGGTAGGTATATTGCAATTTTCCCCTAAACGCCTATGATCGACTGGTCAAAATGACCGGTTAAAATCCATGAAGACGATTCAGGCATCGGAAGCCAAGGCAAAGTTCCTGTCGCTGCTCAGCGAGGCCGAGCGCGGCGAGACCATAGAGATTACCCGACACGGCCGAGCCGTGGCCAAGATCGTCCCCATCGACAGTGCATATGAGCGTCGCGTCAAGGCGGCGCAAGCAATACGCGACTACAAGAAATCCGGCATCAGAACCGGGATTACGGTCCAGGATATCTTGTCCGCGCGCGATGAAGGCCGGCCTTGATGACGATTGTCGTCGACAGTTCCACCGCCGCCAGTTGGGGCATGCCTGACGAAAGATCCGCAATCGCCGATCAGGCACTAACCAGCGCGACGGAAGTCGGCATGACCGTGCCTGACTTGTTCTGGCACGAACTGCGCAACGTGTTTCTCGTCAACGAGAGGCGCGGCAGGCTGACGAGCGAACTTACAAGGAACGGCCTCGGCTTGATAGAAAGCCTCGAGCCGACGACCGACCGCTCGTCTCAACACGATTCGATCCTTGAATTGGCTCGCCGGCACACACTTTCCGCCTATGATGCAGCCTTTCTCGAATTGGCGATACGACTGCGAGCGCCGCTTGCGACGCTCGACGACAAGCTCGCCAAGGCTGCGGTGGCGGAACAGGTGAAGACGATTTCCCAGCTGGGCTGATCCCTCACCAGCCCATCATCATCTTGCCGGAATTGCCGGATTTCATCGCTTCGGAGCCGGGCAGCGAACGGGCAATCTTGACATTGCATGCGATCGCCAGAGAGTTGCGGAGAAGCTGTCGGCATTGAAGACCGCGGAACTCTTCGCTGAACGCAAGAATCGCGCGGATTTTGCTGCCTTCGATCGCATCATGAGCCGCCGCGGCGGCAAGGAACCTACAGCGGAAGACACCTTGTGGCGCCGCGGATTGGCCTCACCAATCCATCACCACCTTGCCGGAACTGCCTGATTTCATCGCCTCGAAGCCGGCGATGTAGTCGTCGACGCCGATGCGGTGGGTGATCAGGCCGGTGACGTCGAGCGGCCCCTGCACCAGGGCGATCATCTTGTACCAGGTCTCGAACATCTCGCGGCCGTATATGCCCTTCAAGGTCAGCATCTTGAAGATGACCTTGTTCCAGTCGATCTCGAAGCCGGTCGGCGCGATGCCGAGAATGGCGATCTTGCCGCCATTGTTCATGGCGTCGATCATGTCGCGGAAGGCGGCGGCGGAGCCCGACATCTCCAGGCCGACGTCAAAACCCTCGCGCATGCCCTCCTCGCGCATCACGTCGGCGAGCTTTTCCGTCGAGGCGTCGACGACGTGATGCACGCCGAGCTTTTTGGCCAGCGCCAGCCGCGTCGGGTTGATGTCGGTGATGACGACCTTTCGCGCACCCACGCACTGGGCGACGAGCGCGCCCATGATGCCGATCGGCCCGGCGCCGGTCACCAGCACGTCCTCGCCGACGAGGTCGAAGGAGAGCGCCGTGTGCACGGCGTTGCCGAGCGGGTCGAAGATCGCCGCCACCTCGTCGGGAATGTCGTCGGGGATCGGCACGACATTGTGCTGCGGGATAGCAACATATTCGGCGAAGGCGCCCGGCCGGTTGACGCCGACGCCTTGCGTGTTGCGGCAGAGATGCCCGCGGCCGGCGCGGCAGTTGCGGCAATGGCCGCAGACGATGTGGCCCTCGCCGGAAACGCGCTGGCCGAGCTTGTACTCAGTCACCGCCGCGCCGAAATCCGCCACCGTGCCCACGAATTCGTGGCCGGTCACCATCGGCACCGGCACGGTCTTTTGCGCCCACTGGTCCCAGTTGTAGATATGGACGTCGGTGCCACAGATAGCGGTCTTTTTCACCTTGATCAGCACGTCATTGGGGCCGATCTCGGGAACCGGTACCTGTTCCATCCAGATGCCGGGTTCGGCCTTGGCTTTCACGAGGGCGCGCATCATGTTGGACATTGGGAAACCTCGTCCGCAAACCACGAAGCGTGGCGCCTCGTCGCACCCCCCTCTGTCCTGCCGGACATCTCCCCCGCAAGGGGGGAGATTGGCCGGCCGCTTTGGTTTCGCCAATCCTCCACGCTGCAGAAGAACCGGTTTCGTCGAAACTGCCAATCTCCCCCCTTGCGGGGGAAATGTCCGGCAGGACAGAGGGGGGTGCGACGAGGCGCGGTCGTTAGCGAATATATCATTCCACCACCCCCAGTTCCCTCCCCACCTTGCCAAACGCCTCCACAGCCCGGTCGATATCCGCGCTCGAATGCGCCGCCGACATCTGCGTGCGGATGCGCGCCTGGCCTTTCGGCACGACAGGGAAGGAAAAACCGATGACGTAGATGCCGCGCTTCAGCATCCTTGCCGCCATCTCCTGCGCCAGCGACGCGTCGCCCAGCATCACCGGGATGATCGGATGGTCGGCGCCGGCGAGCGTGAAGCCGAGCTTCGTCATCGAGGTGCGGAACCGCGCGGCATTGTCGTAGAGTTTTGCGCGCAGGCTCTCGCCCCGTTCGATGAGGTCGAACACCTTCAGCGAGGCCGCGGCGATCGCCGGCATCAGCGTGTTGGAGAACAGATAAGGCCGCGAGCGCTGGCGCAGCCAGTCGACGACTTCCTTCCTGCCCGACGTATAGCCGCCCGAGGCTCCGCCAAGCGCCTTGCCGAGCGTGCCGGTGACGATGTCCACCCGGCCCTCGACGCCGCAATGCTCGGGCGAGCCGCGGCCATGCTTGCCGACGAAGCCGACCGCATGGCTGTCGTCGACCATGACCATCGCATCGTATTTTTCCGCGAGATCGCAGACGCCCTTCAGGTTGGCGATGATGCCGTCCATGGAAAACACGCCGTCGGTGGCGATCAGCTTGAAGCGGCTGCCTTCCGCCTTTCTCAGTTCTTCCTCCAGCGCCGCCATGTCATTGTTGGCATAGCGGAAACGCTTGGCCTTGGAGAGCCGCACACCGTCGATGATCGAGGCGTGGTTGAGCGCGTCGGAGACGATGGCGTCGTCCTCCGACAGCAGCGTCTCGAACAGACCGCCATTGGCGTCGAAGCAGGAGCCGTAGAGGATCGTATCCTCCATGCGCAGAAAGGCGGAAATCCTCGCCTCCAGTTGCTTGTGCTCCTCCTGCGTGCCGCAGATGAAGCGCACCGACGCCATGCCGTAGCCGTAACGGTCGAGGGCCTTCTTCGCCGCCTCGCGCAGTTCCTCGCTGTCGGCGAGGCCGAGATAGTTGTTGGCGCAGAAGTTGAGCACCCTATCGCCGCCGGCAACCTCGATCTCGGCGGACTGCATGGAGGTGATCACGCGCTCGGATTTATACAGGCCGGCGGACCTGAGGCCCTCCAGCTCGGAGGCGAGATGGGAAAGGAAGGCTGCGCTCATTGGCCGGTCGTCCCTGTTCTGCCGGAAGCTGTGCCGCTTCGCCGGGCGCCAGTCTAGCGCAAAATCGACACGGCGCACGTACAGTGCCTCCCAGATCAGGCGATCGACCTCATTGTTCAGGAGCACGCCCGCGTTCACGAACAATTGTTTCGCGGTTTGTTCCGCTGACAGGGCGCAACCCTTGAAAGGCAGGGATTGCGGAGCCATCTCGAAGGCAAGCGTGCTCCGCACGCGGAGTCAACGCTTCGGTCAAGCTTCGTATGGAGGTTGTCATGGCTGGCTCACTCACGGAAGGCAGAACCGGACAGGACTGGATCAACCTCGTCCTCGCGGCATGCCTGTTCATCTCCCCCTGGGTCATCGGCTTCGCCGCCGAAACCACGCCCGCCTGGAATGCCTGGATCGTCGGCGTCGTTCTCGCCGCCCTTGCGATCGGCACGCTGACGGCGTTCGCCGAATGGGAGGAATGGGCGAATTTCGCGTTGGGCGTCTGGCTGATCGTCTCGCCGTGGCTGCTCGGCTTCGCCGCGAACATGACGGTTGCATGGACCCACGTCATCCTCGGCGTACTCGTCGCCGCGGCTTCGGCCTGGGCCGTCTGGGGACACAGGCAGGACCCGCACGCGCATGCGTGACGGGACCGACCAGCGAGCCTAGATCGCCAGGCACGGCGGCCTGAGCACGAGAACAGGCGTGGTCTCCGGCGCCGGGGCCCTCCCCGGCGCCGGAGCTGCGTGAGATCTCATATGTCTTCGGCATCCGCCCCTATTCTACGATGCCTCGGGTCCACCGGCGGCCGAGCCAAGTGGGTCAGATCGCCCTGCGCGGCTGTCCGATCCTTCGCGCCGGCGAAGGATTTCTCGGCAAGTCCGCACCGGAATGGAACGAACGATCTACATGCCAAACCGAAGCTAAGCGGACGCCTCCGGCAGCGAAGTATTTCACTGGAGGCCACGCATGCAGCATGCTACAGTAATTGTAGCGGTGACGGCTCGGCTATTTCTAACCGGTACACGACGCCAGCGGGGGTCCAATCATGAAACGATCCTTTCCGGCATGGCGCATATGCCTGGCTGGTCTTGCTGGCGCCGGTATGTTTTCCAGCCCCGCTTCCGCCCAGGAGACGCCACAGCAGATCATCCAGTCGATGATGGCCGCCGTTTGCGGGGACTTCCAGAACACGGGCAGTGCCAACAGCCTGAAGATCGAAGGCAATGCCGAAGCCAAGCTCAGCGGTCTGATGAAGAAGCTGGCGGATCTCGGCCTGTCGGGCGCGGCGACCTTCAACAGCGAGGACTATGTCGGCGTGCTGCGCACGGAAGTCGGTTCGCAGCTCAACAGCGTGCGCGACTGCCGGCTGCGGGTCTACGGCGACCTGTCCCCGCTGCTCAAGGAGGCCCGCCAGGGCGGCTCGATCACCAACACCGGCGACGGCAACGCAAACATCATCGGCAGCGGCAACACCGTAAACCAATAAGGCCCAGCACTTCATGAGACCGAGCGCCTGGCTGTTCCTTCTGATCCTCGCTTCGGCCCCGGCCCACGCCCAGATCGACAATCAGGGCAACTGCAACGCCAACATCGTCGGCTCCGGCAACTACATCACCGTCAACTGCCAGGCCGGAGGCACCACGGCCGCGCAGACCGCCACGCTGATCATCACCCGCGACTTCCAGAACATCGTGCTCTCGGACACGATCAATCCGGGCTTCGTCGACTTCTACAACAGCTATTTCTCGCTGACCGTGAACGACGAGACGGTCGTCCACGCCAATTTCGCGTCGCAGTTCGACGAGCAGGTGCTGCGGCTGGAGAAGGGCGAGCACGTCTACAAGATGGCCGTCTACCTGCAGTACCTCAACGGCGTCACGGCGGGCACGAGTTGCTCGGGCATCCTCAACGTGCAGGCCAGCGCGCCGATCATGCCGCGCGTGCAGATCGTCTCCAACAACTTCACCGGGCAGATCAGCCCGGTGACCTGCTGGTTCCAGATCAGGCCGTGAGATTTCAACCGGCGGGCCAGGGCCCGCTTGACACGATGCGTCGCCATTCGCGAAGGTCGCCCTCCAGTCACAACCGGAGGTGCCCTTGCGCTTCGCTCCACTGCTGACAGCCGCGGTGTCGCTTTTCCTTGCCGTTTCCGCCGTCCGGGCAAGCGACCGAATCATCTATCTCACCTTTGACGACGGGCCGCTGACGGGAACCGAGAACATCCTGGACGTGCTGGAGGCGGAGAAGGTTCCGGCGGCGATGTTCATGGTGGGCAAGCATGCCGAGGCGAGCGCCGCGCACAGGGCGCTGGTCGAACGGGCGAAATCCCTTCCCCACGTCACCGTCGGCAACCACAGCTACAGCCATGCGCACGACCATTACCGGCATTTCTATGCCGACACTGAGGGCGTGGTCGCCGACATGATGCGCGCCAACGAGGTGCTCGGCCTGACGGCCAAGCCGGTGCAGGCGCGCCTGCCCGGCCGCGACGTGTTCCGCCTGCCCGACGTCTACAAGGACGATCTTTCGATCGGCAAGACCGAGGACGAAATCGAGCAGATCGATTTCGAGTTCGTCTCGGCGTCCGGCTTCAATCCTACGGCTGGGATCACGAATGGGTCCACGACAGCCGCGGCAAGCCGGTGCAGACGGTCGAACACCTCGTCTCCGAGATCGACCACCTGTTCCTCGGCGGCAGGTTCGTCCGTCCCGGCAAGCTCATCCTCCTGATGCATGACGAGATGTTCCAGGAAAACTACGACGGCAACGCCAATCTTTCAGCCCTGATCTCCGCACTCAGGCAGCGGGGCTATGCCTTCGGCTCGATCGAAACCTACGACGATTGAGGCGAGGAGCCGTTTCCCGGCATAGCGGATTGCTGACGGATCCTGGGATCTCGAGAGCGTCGGGCTAAGACCCCATCCTCTCCCCCGCCGCCTGCCAGTTGACCCGCTCCGACAATACGGCGGCGATGTGCTCTGCCTTGCGGTTTTCGTAGTCGAGATAGTAGGCGTGCTCCCACAGGTCGATGCCGACCAGCGGCGTCAGGCCGTCCGGGAGCGGGTTGCCGGCGTCCTGGTAGCCCTTGAGCGCAAGCTTGCCATCGTCCGCGACCAGCCAGACCCAGCCGGTGCCGAAGACGTTGTCCGCCTCCTTGGCGAAAGCGTCGAACAGGCCCTTCTCGCCGTTGAAATCGCGCTCGATCGCCTCGGCGAACGCGCCGGCCGGCTTGGCCGGACCGCCCTTGAACTGCTCCCAGTAGAAGACGTGGTTCCAGGCCTGGCCGGCCTGGTTGAAAATCTTGTCCTCCCCGTCCTTCTTCGCGGCGACGACCACCTCGCGGAGTTCCATGTCGGCATAGGGCGTGCCCGGCGCCAGCTGGTTCAGCTTGTCGAAATAGGCCTTGTGGTGCTTGCCGTAATGCAGGCCGACGGTACGCGCCGAGATCTGCGGCGCCAGCGCATCCTCGCCGTAAGGCAAAGGCGGCTGCTCGAACGGGCTGGCGGCGCGCAGGATCGAGGGACGTGCCGTCGCGGCCACGGCGGCTCCGGCGGCGATCATCAGGGCTGAACGGCGTGTAACGATCATCGTATCGACTCCTTTGCGGGATGGTTGTGCTCCCAACACCCGTTCGCCCGATGCGTTCCCTTCCGCCTGGCCGATCGCGGCTGCCCGTCGCGCATTGATGACCTGGCGGATCGGACGCAATGCGTCGAGGCGGCTCGACGTCATTCGCAATTGTACTGGCTGAGCGCCCAGTCGCCGGTAACCGACAGGATGTCGACGACCTTCCACGCGCCGCCGACCTTCTTCAGCTTCCATTCCATGCGATGCGGCGCGCCTTGCGCGTTGAAGGCGACGAGCACTTTCGCCTCCTCGGCCTGGACGACTTCGCGCGTTCTGAGCGTCTTGCGCAGGTCCGCGGCGTCCCCCTCGACATTGTCCAGCGCCATATGAGGGTCGAGGCACTCGCCCTGCCCCGACCGCCGCAGCCGGTCGCTGCCGTCGAGCACGCTCCTGGCAGGATCGGCGAAGCGGTCCCGCGCCGCCGGATCATTTTCGAGGCCGGGCCGGTCGTAGAAGACCAGGACCGCCTCCGTCGGCGTTTCGGCCGCGTGTGCGGGGGAGAGCGCGCAGGCGAGGAGCGCGGCACAGGGTAAAACCAGCCTGACGAGTGGCGTTTTCTGCGCAAGCATCGCGATTCCTCGCAAGCCGATGTCGTTCGGAACCAAGCATCGGCCATCACGGCTTTTTTGCGGGCGATGGAATGCCGCCGCGGCGATCGCGTCCTTGGGCGGCCGGTCATCGTCGCTTCGGCACGAGGCCGCCACCGAGCTATCGGCGCACGGGGGACGCAGCGTTTGAAAATCCCGTTCTCCTGCATTAGCTCGTCTCATGCAAAACCTGCGTCACCCGCCCGATGCGTGCCGGCGCCGCGAAGCGCCATGACGGACTTCGCCGCCTATCTCGGCCTGTTCGGCAGCGCCTTCCTCGCGGCGACCGTGCTTCCCGCCCAGTCGGAGACGGTGCTGGTCGGGCTGCTCGTCGCCGACCGCTTTTCGATTGCCTTGCTGCTGCTCGTGGCGAGCATCGGCAACGTGCTCGGCTCGGTGCTCAACTGGGTGCTGGGGCGCGGCATCGAGCGGTTTCGCGGCCGGCGCTGGTTCCCGGCGAGCGATGCGGCGCTGGAGCGGGCGACGCGCTGGTACAGCCGCTACGGCCGCTGGTCGCTGCTGCTCAGCTGGCTGCCGATCGGCGGCGACGCGCTGACGGTGGTCGCCGGCGTGCTGCGCGAGCCGCTGTGGAGCTTCGTCGCCATCGTGGCCATCGCCAAGACCGGGCGCTACCTGGCGCTCGCGGCGGCGACGCTGCAGTTCGTGTAGGCGCTTCCAATCAATGCAGCGCGTCCCAAGTATGGCGATCGGCCCCAGCGCTACGTGAAGCGCTCGCCGTTTCGTCCCGCCGGCGAATCCCCTATAAAATGGCGCCATGCCGATCCGCCAGCTTTCCGAAACGATGGTCAACCAGATCGCCGCCGGCGAGGTGATCGAGCGGCCGGCGAGCGTGGTCAAGGAACTGGTCGAGAACGCGGTGGACGCCGGCGCCACCCGCATCGAGATCGCCACGGCGGGCGGCGGGCTGTCGCTGATCCGCGTCACCGACGACGGGTTCGGCATCGCCGCCGGCGAGCTGGCGCTCGCGGTGTCGCGGCACTGCACGTCGAAACTCGGCAACGACATCCACGACATCCGCTCGCTCGGCTTCCGTGGCGAGGCGCTGCCGTCGATCGGCTCGGTGTCGCGGCTTTCGATCCGCTCGCGCACCGCCGACGGCGAGGCCGCCGAGATCACGGTCGAGGGCGGGCGCGTCTCGGCGGTGAAGCCCGCCGGCGCCAATCGCGGCACGGCCGTGGAGGTGCGGGATCTTTTCTACGCCACCCCGGCGCGGCTCAAATTCATGAAGGGCGAGCGCGCCGAGGCGAGCGCGACCGCCGACGTGGTCAGGCGCATCGCCATCGCCTTCCCGAATATCCGCTTCACGCTGTCGGGTTCGGACCGTTCGACGCTCGACTTCACCGCCGCCGGCGACCGGCTGAAGCGCATCGCGCAGGTGATGGGCGCCGAATTCCCGGAGAATTCGCTGGCGGTCGACGCGGCGCGGGAAGGCGTGCGGCTCGACGGCCATGTGTCCATCCCCTCCTATTCGCGCGCCAACGCGCTGCAGCAATATGTCTATGTCAACGGCCGGCCTGTGCGCGACCGGCTGATCGCCAGCGCCATCCGCGGCGCCTTCGCCGACACGCTGGCGCGCGACCGTCATGCGGTGGCCGCGCTGTTCCTGTCGCTCGACCCGGCGCTGGTCGACGTCAACGTGCATCCGGCCAAGGCCGACGTGCGTTTTCGCGATCCCGGCCTGGTGCGCGGGCTGATCGTCGGGGCGATCCGCGAGGCGCTGGCCGGCGCCGGCATCCGCCCAGCTTCGACCGGCGCGGCGGCCATGCTGGGCGCTTTCCGCCCCGGCCCGACCAGCTACGGCCATCCCGGCCCGAGCGGCGGCCACCGCAGCTACAATCCGGCCTTCCGCAGTGCCGTTCCCGGCGTGTTCGACGCCGCGCGCTCGTTCCAGCGGCCGCTGGCGGCGGGTTTTGCCGAGGACGTGCAGACGGCCTTCGATACTGGGCCGCTCGACAGCGCCGACGCGCGCGCAGGGACCGACGAGCCGGCACCGGAGGCATTGGGCTTCCAGCTCGGCGCGGCGCGGGCGCAGGTGCACGAAAACTACATCGTCGCGCAGACCGGCGATTCGCTGGTCATCGTCGACCAGCACGCGGCGCATGAGAGGCTGGTCTACGAGGCGCTGAAGAACGCGCTCGAGGCGCGGCCGATGCCGGCGCAGATGCTGCTCCTGCCGACCATCGTCGACCTGCCGGAAGACGATGCCGAGCGGCTGGCGCGGCATGCCGAGACATTGAGGCGCTTCGGGCTCGGCATCGAGCGCTTCGGCCCCGGCGCGGTGGCGGTGCGCGAGACGCCGGCCATGCTGGGCGAGGCCAATGTCGAGCAGCTGGTGCGCGACCTCGCCGACGAGATCGCCGAGACCGACACCGTCGACACGCTGAGGGAGCGCCTGCACGCCATCGCCGCCACCATGGCGTGCCACGGCTCGGTGCGCTCCGGTCGCCGGCTGCTGCCGGACGAGATGAACGCGCTCTTGCGCCAGATGGAGGCGACGCCAGGGTCGGGCACCTGCAACCACGGCCGCCCGACCTATATCGAGCTCAAGCTTTCCGACATCGAGAGGCTGTTCGGACGGCGGTGACGCCCCTCACTGCTGCGTCAGCGTGGCGATGAAACGTTTGGTGCGCTCGCGCTCGGGGCTGCCGAAGATTTTTGCCGGCTCGCCCTTCTCGACCACCTTGCCCGCTTCAAGAAACACGACCTCGTGTGCCACCCGGGAGGCGAGGCGCAGATCGTGGGTGGCCATGACCATGGTGGTGCCCTCCTTCGCCAGCTGGCCGAGCACGTCGACCACCTCTTCCGACAGTTCCGGATCGAGCGCCGACGTCGGCTCGTCGCACAGAAGCACGCGCGGCGACGGCGCGAGCGCCCGGGCGATCGCCACGCGCTGCTGCTGGCCGCCCGACAGCGTCGCCGGCCAGGCGTCGGCTTTTTCAGCCAGCCCGACCTTGTCGAGCAGCGCCTGCGCCCGCTCACGCGCCTTGCCGGCCGGCCATCTGAGCACCGTAACCAAGCCCTCCATGACGTTCTCGATGGCAGTCCTGTGGGGAAAGAGCTGGAAATTCTGGAAGACCATGCCGGTCTGGCGGCGCAGTTTCTGGATCGAGGCCCAGCCGACCTTCTGGCCGGGATGGAACCGCAGGGAATCCTCGCCGATGCGCACCGTGCCGACGGTCGGGATCTCCAGCAGGTTGATGCAGCGCAGCAGCGTGCTTTTCCCTCCGCCGGACGGGCCGACCAGCGCGGTGACGGAGCCCTCGCGCATGCGCAGCGTGACGTCCTTCAGCACGACGTTGTCGCCGAAACGCTTTTCGATGTCGACGAGCTCGATCACGACCGCGCCTCCAGGAAGCCGCCATAGCGGTTGAGCCGTTCCTCCAGCCGCACCTGCAGGGCCGACAGGATCGAACTCAGCGCCAGGTAGATCAGCGCCGCCTCGATGTAGAGGATCAGCGGCTCGTAGGTGGTGGCGACGATACGCTGCGCCGCCTGGAACAGCTCCGGCACGGTGATGGCGGCGGCGAGCGAGGTGTCCTTGACCAGCGAGATGAAGGTGTTGGAAAGCGGCGGCACCGCGACCCGGCCGGCCTGCGGCAGGATGGTGCGGCGGATCGTCTGCTGAAAGCTCATGCCGATCGAATAGGAGGCCTCCCACTGGCCCCGCGGCACCGAGGAGATGGCGGCGCGGATGATCTCGGAGGAATAGGCACCGATGTTGAGCGTGAAGCCGATCAGGGCAGCCGGGAAGGCGTCGATGACGATGCCGGCGCTGGGCAGGCCGTAGAAGATGAGGAAGAGCTGCACCAGAAGCGGCGTGCCGCGGATGATCCAGACGTAGAAGCGGATCGCCGCGGCGAAGGGCGCCGGTGCGAACAGCCGGACCAGCGCGGCGATCAGGCCGACTGTCAGCCCCAGCGCGAAGGACAGGATGGTCAGCGGCGCTGTGAATTTCACCGCCGCCCACAACAGCGGGCCGAGCGAGTCCAGCATCAGTTGAAGCCAGTGGGGCACGCGTCATCTCCCGAAACCACGAGGGCGGCAGACCTTGGCATGAAGCAAGCGGGCAAACAAACGGGCGGCCGGTCGATCGACCGGCCGCCCGTCAGAGCAGGATGACTTCGAACGAAGCCATCCTGCTCCAACTCCTTGTTTCGCCGCATGAACCTATCCGAAAAGTCTGCACCTTTCCGGGATCATGCTCCAGGACTTCCGGCGGTTTCCTACTGCGAGACGTCCTGACCGAAATACTTGTCGGAAATCTGCTTGTAGGTGCCGTCGGCCTTGATCTCGGCCAGCGCCTTGTTGATCGCCTCCAGCAGCTCCGGCTCGCCCTTGCGGATGATCACGCCGGAATGGTCGGCCTTGTCCTCCTGCGCCACGATCTTCACCGGGGCGTCGGGCTTGTGCTTCTTGAAATCGAGGAAGGACAGGCTGTCGTTGATGGTGGCGTCGGCGCGGCCGCTGAGCAGAAGCTGGATCGACTGGTCGAAACCGTCGGTGCCGACCAGCTCGGCGCCGTTGGCTTCCGCCAGGCGGCCGAAATTGCTGGTCAGCGACTGCGCCGACTTCTTGCCCTTCAGGTCGGCGAAGGACTTTATCTCCTCGTTGTCGGCGCCGACGATCAGCACCGCCTTGGAGGCGATGTAGGGATCGGAGAAATCATACTTCTGCTTGCGCTGCTCGGTGATGCCGACCTGGTTGATGACGGCGTCGTAGCGGTTGGCATCGAGGCCGGCGATGAGACCGTCCCACTTGCCTTCCAGGAACTCGGCCTTGACGCCGAGGCGCTCGGCGATGGCCTGGCCGATCTCGACGTCGAAGCCGACCAGCGCGCCGGTGGTGTCGTGATAGGTGAAGGGGGCGTAGGTGCCCTCGGTACCGATCTTGATGATGCCGGCCGACTGGATCTTCGCCAGGTTCTCGCCGGCATGCGAAGGGGCCAGCGCCAGGAGCTGCAGGGCCCCGGCAACGAGCAGCGACTTGAAGAGCTTCATGACAGAATCCTACCTTTGGTTGGATCGAAATGCTGAGATGGCCGCTTATCGAAGATAAATGGGAAAGCGATAAGGAATTTCATTCCTATTTCTGCCACCTTGGACGAACTGCATCCTCAAGCGCCAGGATTTCCCGCCGCCGCGGGCGAGCGTGATCGTATGGATGGTCCGGAAGATCAACGGCCTGCTACGCTTGACCTCCCTGCCGATTTATGGCGGAAGAAGCGGAATTGAAAGGATCGAGCATGAACCGTTTCGAGGGTCCAGGCGCAAGGGAAGCCGGGGTCCGCTATCTCGACGGCGATTTTCAGGTAACCAGCCCGGGATCCTTCGTGTCCTGCGCGGTGACCGGCGGGCGCATTGCGCTCGACGAGCTGAAATACTGGAGCGTGGCGCGCCAGGAGCCGTATATCGACGCCGCCGCCTCGCTGCAGCGCGAGATCGAGACCAATCCGGAGCTGCGCAGGCGCGGCGTCAGCTAGCGCCGACGCCAGGCGCGCAAGGTCTCGTCGATGATCCTTCGCGGCACCGCGTCGCTGTCGAAGACGGCATCGATCTCGAAGGTTTCCGTCATAGCGAGGAAGCCGGCGGGCACACGCTCTTCCGACAGACGGGCCATGTCCTTCGCGGTGGTGACAAGGGTCAGCCGCTCGGTTCGCGCCTCCGCCATCAGCGCGCGCAGTTCGTCCGTCGTATAGAAGTGGTGGTCGGGAAACGGCCGGGCGACCGCCACCTCGGCACCGACCCGCCGCAGCATGGCGAAGAATTTCTCGGGATGGCCGATGCCGGCGAAGGCCATAAACCGCCGACCGGCAAAGCGATCGGGATCGCGCGGGCGCGAGACCGCATCGTAGACCGGCTTGCCGGCGCGAGCCGCCTGACGCACCACGGGATCGGCGGCTGTCCCCTCGCCCATGCGCAGCACTGCGTCGGCATGGCGGAGCTGGTCGACCACGCGCGCGCGCAGCGGCCCGGCCGGCAGTACCCTGCCATTGCCGACGCCATGGCCGGCATCGACCACCAGCAAGGCATAGTCCATGTGGATGCGGGCGCTCTGAAAACCGTCGTCCATGATGAGGAAATCGCAGCCGCGCGCCGCCAGCAGCCGCGCGCCGGCCGCCCGGTCGGGCGAGACCGCGACGGGCGCATGGGCGGCCAGCAGCAGCGGCTCGTCGCCGGCGTGACGGGCGTCCTCCAGCACCGGATCGACGATGCGGGATGCCCCGACATTGCCGCCATGGCCGCGCGACAGGAAGCCGGGCTTCAGCTTCATCGCCCTGGCCCGTCGGGCCAGCGCGATCGCCACCGGGGTCTTGCCGGAGCCGCCGACGGTGAAGTTGCCGACGCACAGGACCGGAAGCGCCACCTTCTCGCGCGGCGCCCGCACCAGGCGGCGGCCGGCCGCCGCCGCATAGACGAGCGACAGCGGCGTGAGCGCCGTGGCGCGCCAGTCGGCCTCGGCCTGCCACCAGAAGGGAGGCGCCTCCGCCAGCATCTAACGCCGCCTCGCCGCCCTCATCGGCCCCGCATTCCGTTGGTCCCGTCGAGCCGCGACTTGACCACCAGCGGATGGATGAAGGGGTCGAGCGCCTTCAGCGTCCTCGCAAGCGCGCCGCGCATGTCGCCCACGGTGGCCGCGGCGGCGGAGATCATGTCGCGGCGCGCAGCCTCGTTGCAGAGCAGGTAGTTGACCGCGCCCGTGAGCATGTCGCGGTCGCGCACCAGCCTGGCACCGCCGCTGTCGATCAGGCGCTGGTAGCTGTCGCGGAAATTCTGGACGTTGCGCCCAGCGAGCACCGCGGTCTCAAGCATGGCGGGCTCGAGCGGATTCTGGCCGCCTTCCGCCGTCAGCGAGCGGCCGACGAAGGCGATCTCGGTGAGCCTGAGATAGAGGCCCATCTCGCCGATCGTATCGCCGACCAGGACGTCGGTCTCGGGCGTGATCCTGTCGCCGCTGGATCGCCGGGCGGTCTTGAGGCCCATCGCGGCGATCTCCGCCTCGATGGCGGCTGCGCGCTCGGGATGGCGCGGCACCACGATGGTGAGCAGCTCGGGATGGCGGGCACGCAGCGCCAGATGCACTTCCGCGGCTGCCTTCTCCTCGCCGTCATGGGTGGAGATCGCCGCCCAGGTCGGCCGCTTGCCGATCTGGTCGCGCAGCGCCGAAAGCGCCGCCTCGTCAGCCTCGGGAGGCGTGACGTCGACCTTCAAATTGCCGGACACGGTCACCGGACGGGCGCCCAGCGACTGGAAGCGCTCGCCGTCGAGCTCCGACTGCGCCACGACATGCGCAAGGTTCTCGAAGAGCGCCTCGGCCAGGAAGGCCCGCTTCTTCCACGACCGGTAGGAACGGTCGGACAGGCGGCCGTTGACCAGCACCTGCGGAACCCGGCGCTCGCCGAGCTCTAGGATGGTCATCGGCCAGATCTCCGATTCGGCGATGATGGCGAGGTCCGGCTCCCAATGATCGAGGAAACGGCTGACGGCCGGCTTCAGGTCGAGCGGCACGTATTGGTGGATGACGCTGTCGCCCAGCACCTCGTCGGCCACCTGCGCCGAGGTGACGGTGCCGGTGGTGAGCACGACGTTGACGCCGTAGTCGAGGATGCGCCGTACCAGCGGCACGATGGCGTTGGTCTCGCCGACGCTTGCCGCATGCACCCAGATGATCGGCCCGGGCGGGCGCGGCTTGCTGGCGCGGCCGTAGCGCTCGCGCCGGCGCAGGCGGTCCTCCTTGCCGCGGCTGGCGCGCCAGCCGACATAGGTGCCGATCAGCGGAAAGACGGCGGCGCCGGCCAGCCGATAGGTATTGAGAACGGCGCGGGCCCAGCGCTCGCTCATGCGCGACCGTCGACGATCCGGTAGGCCCGCTCCGTCGCCTCGTTGAGTCCTGCCGTTATCTCCTGGCGTTTGCGTTCCAGCTCGGCGTCGTCAGCGTCGGCCGCAACGGCGATCGGATCACCGACGATCAGCGCCCGGCGGCCAAAGGGCAGGTTGATGGTGGTCTTGTCCCAGGTGCCTTCCAGCACCTTGCGCCGACTGGTTGCGAGCCCGACCGGTACCACCGGCCGCCCCGACAGGCGCGCCAGCGTGACGATGCCCATGCCGGCCTGGCGCGGGGTGCCATGAGGAATGTCGGCGATCATGCAGACATTGCTGCCAGCATCGAGCGCCTTTTTCAGGGCAAGCAGTGCCTGGGCGCCGCCCTTGTCGCGCTTGTTCGCCTTCTCGCGCCCGCCCGAGCCGCGCACGGCGTCGAAGCCGAACTTCTCGATCACCAGGGCGTTGAGCTCCGCGTCGGCGCTGCGCGACACCATGGCAGTGAGCGGCGCGCCACGCGGATAGATGGCCGGCGCGAGCAGATGCTGGCCGTGCCAGATGGCAATGATCGCCGGTGTCACCGCCGCATAGGCCTTACCGGCGTCGGCCGAACCGGGCGCGACCGGGTTGGTGGCGTCAACGAAACGCAGCGCCTGCGCCAGCAGCGAGGCGACCGAGGCCTTGACCAGGCGCGACTGCGCCAGGGGCTTGCGGATCCTGCGCCATAACGTCTTGAGCGGACCGGCGCGCCGATCCTTCTTCGCCGCGGCCCGGACGGCGAGCGGCGCGACGGGACTATCGCTCATGCCTTGGGATCACCTGAAGTGCCGCTCTCGGGGTCGAGCAGCCGGTGGAGATGGACCACGAAATAACGCATATGCGCATTGTCTACGCTTGCCTGCGCCTTGCCCTTCCAGGCGGCCAGCGCCGAAGCGTAGTCGGGGAAGATGCCGACGATGTCGAGCTGGTCGAGATCGCGGAACTCGCCGGACCTGAGCGACTTCAGCTCGCCCCCGAAAACGAGGTGCAACAGCTGCTTCTTGTGATCTTCTTCAGCCATGCCGAAAAACCCTGAGTCGAGTGGGAGAGCGTGCCTTGTCTAGAGGAATTCGGCGAAATTTGGAACCGATCCGCGTGCTCCGAGCGGCCGGCTAGGCCTCCTGCCGGGCGACGACCCCTGCCATCGCCTCGAGCAGTCCGCCGCTGCCAGCGGCGAGCGCGCCATGGGCGACGGTCTCGCCGGCGTAGCGGGGATGCGCGCCGCGCCCGTTCAAGATTTCGCCCCCCGCCTCGCGCAGGATGAGGTCGGCCGCCGCCAGATCCCAGTCATGGGCGTTGGCCTTGACGAAGGTGGCGTCCAGGCTGCCCTCGGCGATCATGGCGATGCGGCAGGCGAGCGAGGGGATGTAGGCGCGCCGTTCCAGCCGGTCGAGCCAGCGCTGCGGCAGCGCGTCGATCATCGGCTTCGGACCGGCGACGAGCGGATTTGCACCGGGCCGGCGCACCCGGATGGGCTGATCGTTGCAGAAGGCGCCCTGCCCCGGCAGCGCCCAAAAGGTCTGCTCCCGCGCGGGACATTCCAGCACGCCGGCGATCGACCGCCCGGCCTCGACCACGGCGACGCTGACGCACCAGACATCGAGGCCCTCCAGGAAGCCGCGCGTGCCGTCGATCGGATCGACCACGAAGGTGCGGCGGGCGGAAAGCCGCGCGGCGGTGTCGGCGGTCTCCTCCGAAAGCCAGCCATAGTCGGGGCGGGCGGCGAGCAGCGTCTCGCGCAGGAAGCGGTCGACGGCGTAGTCGGCCTCGCTGACCGGCGAGGTGCCGCCCTTCATCCACACTTCCGGCTTGCTGCGGAAGAAGCGCATGGCAATACGGCCGGCTTCCCGCGCCGCCTCGCGCAGCAGATCGAGGTCGGCCGCAAGCCCTCCGGCGGTCGTGCTGGCATCAGCTTCCGGCAAGGGTCATCCCTTCGATGAGCAGCGTCGGCGCGGCCGTGCCGTAATTGCGGTCGAGATCGCTCGCCGGCACCATGCGCAGGAACATGTCCTTCAAGTTGGAGGCGATCGTCACCTCCGACACCGGATAGGTCAGCGCGCCGTTCTCGATCCAGAACCCCGAGGCGCCGCGGCTGTATTCGCCGGTGATCATGTTGACGCCCTGGCCGAACACCTCGGTGACGTAGAAGCCGGACTTCAGCGCGCCGATCAGAGCTTCCGGGGTCTCGTCACCCGGCTCGATCGACAGGTTGGTCGAAGAGGGAGAGACGGAGGAGCCGCCCCGCACGCCGCGGCCGTTCGTTTCGAGGCCGAGTTCACGTGCGGCGGACGTCGACAGGAACCAGTGCTGCAGCATCCCCTTGTCGACCATGGTCAGGGTAGAGCCATCCACGCCTTCGCCGTCGAAGGGGCGCGATGCCTGGCCGCGTCGGCGCGCCGGCTCGTCGACGACGGTGATGGCGCTCGACGCCACCTGCTTGCCCATCATGTCGCGCAGAAAACTGGTCTTGCGCGCCACCGAGGCACCGTTGATGGCGCCGGCGAGATGGCCGGCGATGCCGCGCGCCACGCGCGGGTCGAAGACGACGGTGACCTCGCCGGTGCTGGCCTTGCGCGGGTTGAGACGGCGCACGGCGCGCTCGCCGGCGCTGCGGCCGATCGCTTCGGGCGCATCGAGATCGGCGAAATGCAGGCGCGACGAAAAATCGTAGTCGCGCTCCATGCCCGTGCCCTCGCCCGCAATCACGCTGGCCGAGCGCGAGAAGCGTGTGCCGACATACTGGCCGAGAAAGCCGTGCGAGGTGGCGAGCACCAGCCCGCCGAGCCCCGCACTGGCGCCGCTGCCGCCGGAATTGGTCACGCCGGAAACGCCGAGCGCGGCCGCCTCGGCGGCGAGCGCATCCTCCTTCAGCCGATCGGCGGAAATCTCGGTCGGGTCGAAAAGATCGAGGTCGCGCACGGTCCTTGCCAGCAGCGCGGCGTCGGCCAGGCCCTGATAGGGATCCTCCGGCGAAACCCGCGCCATCGCCACCGCCCGCTCGGCGAGCGTCCTGGGATCAGAAGCGGCGGTGGCGGAGACGCTCGCCACGCGCTGGCCGACGAACACCCGCAGCGAGACGTCGTCGCCCTCGGCGGACTGCGTGGCCTCGACCTTGCCCAGCCGCACCGAGACGCTGGTCGAGCGGCCGCGCACCACTACCGCGTCGGCGGCATCCGCACCCGCCGCCTTCGCGGCGTCGACGAGGGCGGAGACGCGATCGATCAGGCTTGCAGCTTCGATGTCCATCCGGCGATCCGACTTTTCCTGCGTTTTGTGCTGCACCATCTATTGTTCCGCTCCGGCTTGTGCAATGGCTTGCGGCAGCACGCCGCTCCGTCACCCGGCTTTCGACGGCAGACAAGGCAGCACTTCCGGGAGCACGCCATGACGCCTTTCCACCTCGCCTTCCCTACCAAACGGGGAAGAGGTGACGAACGGCGCGGCCCGGCGAGACGGCCAACCGTAACCGGACCGGAGATCCCGGCCGTCCCGACGTCATGACCGGTACACCCAGGCAGGCGCAGGCCGCGACTTTCACCGTCGGCTCGACGATGCGCCACGTCGTGGTGATGACGGCGACGGGATCGGTCGGCCTGATCTCCATCTTCGTCGTCGACGCGCTCAACCTGTTCTACATCTCGCTGCTCGGCGTCGAGGAACTGGCGGCCGCGGTCGGTTTCGCCTCGACCCTGCTGTTTTTCACGATCTCGGTCGCCATCGGCTTCACCATCGCCTGCGGCGCGCTGGTATCGCGCTGCCTCGGCCGCGGCGACCGCGAGGAGGCAGCACGCATGGGCGGCGCCTCGCTCGTGTTCATGGCGGCGACGACGGCGATCCTGACCGCCGCCGTGTGGCCTTTCCTGCACCAGCTGGTCGCGCTGATGGGGGCGCGCGGCGAGACGCTGACGCTGTCGGTGCGCTTCCTGCAGATCGTGCTGCCGTCGACGCCGCTGGTGGCGCTCGGCATGTGCGCCACCGGCATCCTGCGCGGGGTCGGCGACGCCAGGCGGGCGATGTATGTGACGCTGGGCAGCGGGCTGGCCGCCGCCGTGTTCGACCCGATCCTGATCTTCGGCCTCGGCCTCGGGCTCGACGGCGCGGCGATCTCAACGGTGCTGGCGCGCGTCGTCATGCTGGCGATCGGCATCCACGGCGCCCACCACGTTCACCGGCTGGTGCGGCTGCCCGACTGGGCGCGGCTCAGGGAAGCGGCGCGGCCGTTCTTCGCCATCGGCTGGCCGGCGGTGCTCACCCAGGTCGCGACGCCGGTCGGCAACACCTATGTCACCGTCGAGATGGCGGCCTTCGGCGACCAGGCGGTGGCCGGCTGGGCGATCATCGGGCGCATCATACCGGTGGCGTTCGGCGTCGTCTTCGCTCTGTCGGGCGCGGTCGGGCCGATCCTCGGCCAGAATTTCGGGGCGAAGCGCTACGACCGCATCGTGACGACCATGCGCGACAGCCTTGTCGTAACGGTCGCCTATGTCGCCATCGTCTGGGCGCTGCTGGCGCTGTTCGCCGGTCCGATCGCCGGACTGTTCGGAGCACAGGGGCTCTCGCGCGAGCTGATCGTGTTCTTCTGCCTTTTCGCCGCCGGCAGCTTCCTGTTCAACGGCGCGCTGTTCGTGGCGAGTGCCGCCTTCAACAATCTCGGCTATCCGACCTATTCGACGCTGTTCAACTGGGGCCGCTCGACGCTCGGCGTCATCCCCTTCGTATGGGCCGGCGCCTCGCTCTACGGCGCCATCGGCGTGATCGCCGGCTGGGGCCTGGGCGCCGTGGTGTTCGGCGTGCTGTCGGTCGTCGTCTGCTTCCGGGTCATCAACCGGATCGCCGCCGAGCCGCCCAAGGACCAGCCGATGCCCGACCCGCCGCCGTCCGGTCAGTCGCCATTCACCAGCGGCAAGGCGGCGACGCTGCAGGGATAGGTTGCTCCCTACGCCCGCCGCTTCTCGCGCAGGTCGATCGCCTTGTCGACCGCGCGCTTCAGCTCGTCGCGGACGCCGACCGTCTCGGCGAGCACCGACTCCACCTTCATGAAGTCGAGCACGCGGAAGCGCGAGACCGGCGGGCGGATGAGGATGTCCGGCTGGCCGTGTTCCAGCTTGCCGGCGATGATCGACTGCATCATCAACTGGGTCGCACCGAACATCATGTCGATGGAGGTGAGCCGCGTGCGCCCGCCAGGCTCGGGCGCGCCGACGACGTCGACGGCGATGACGATGTCGGCCAGCCCCGAGACGAGATCGAAGGGCACGGGGTTGTAGATGCCGCCGTCGATCAACAGCACGCCGTCGCGCTGCACCGGGCTGAACACGGCGGGAATGGCCGCCGAGGCGGCGAGGGCGGAGACGAGGTCGCCTTCCTCGAAGACCGCGAGCTTGTGGCCGTAGAAGTCGGTGGCAGTGACCTTGAGCGGGATTTTCAGCTCCTCGAAGCTGTCGGGGATAGCGTCCGGCAGGAACGCTTTGAGGATGCGCTCGATATTGAACTGACTGACGCGGATGCCGCCCTGCAGCGCCGCCGCGAACGTTTCCGGGCGGGCGCGCCACATGCGGCTGGCGACCTCGGCGCGGCGGCCGAGGATCGCGCCGGCATAATGATGGATGTCGCGGCCCGACATGCCGGCAGCCATGCCGGCTCCCATGATGGCGCCGATGGACGAGCCGGAGATGGCGACCGGGCGGATGCCGAGCTCGTCCAGCGTCTCGATCACATGGATATGGGCGAGGCCCCTTGCGCCCCCGCCGCCGAATGCGACCGCAAATGTCGGGCTCATCAATTGCCCTCTTTTTCCTCGGCCTCCGCCGGTCCAAATCGCATGATCGCCGGCTCGGCGCCGAGAAGCCTGCGCGCCGCGGCCCTGGCCTGATCAAGCGTCACGGCATTGATATAGTCGGCGCGACGGTCGATGTAATCCGCGCCGAGCTCGTCGAGCTGCAATTCGACCAGGGTCGAGGCGATCGAACCCGACGAATTCAGGTTGTTGATGGCATAGGCGCCGATCAGATATTTCTTCGCGTCGGCCAGTTCGGCTTCGGTCGGCCCGTCCTCGGCCATCCCCTTCACGACGTCCTGAATGATGCCCAGCGTCTCGCCGCCCTTGCCGGCGCGCGTCGAGGTGCCGATGACCAGGGCGTTGGCATGCTCGTAGTTCACCAGGGACGAGCTGATTCCGTAGGTCAGGCCGCGTTTCTCGCGCACTTCGCGAAACAGTCGCGAGGTGAAGGTGCCGTCGCCGAGAATATGGTTCATGAGAACCGCCGGAAAGAACTCCGGATCGTTGCGGGCGACGCCGGGATAGGCGAGGCGCAGCCTGGTTTGCGGCAGCGCATATTCATAGTCGATGCGCTGCGCCAGCTTCGGCGCGATGTCGGGGACGGGCCGCAGCGCCGGCTTTTCCGGCAGCGCGCCGAACAGCCGGTCGAGCTCGGCACCCAGGGTCTTGGCGTCGATGGCGCCGACCACCGCCACCTTGAGCTGCTCGCGGGCGAACAGCGCCTTGTGGAGGACGCGCAGGTCGTCGGCGGTGATGGCGGCGAGCGACTGAGCCGTGCCTTCGTCCGGCCTGGCGTAGGGATGGTCGCCATAGAGCGCCGCCAGCCAGCGCCGTCCAGCCTCCACCTCGGGGTCGCGCTCCTGGGCGCGGATGCCGGCGGCGATCTGGCTGCGGATGCGGTCGATCGGCGCCTGGTCGAAGCGCGGCGCGGTGACCGCGAGCCGCATCAGCTCCAGCGCCTCGCTCCTCTGGTCGGCCAGCATGCGCATCGAGCCGTAGACATTGTCGCGGCTCGCCCGGAAGCTCATTTCCGCGCCGGCATCGTCGAGGCGCGTCTGAAAGGCGTCGCTGTCGAGATCGCCGGCGCCCTCGTCGAACAGGCCGGTCATCAGGTTGACGATGCCTTCCTTGCCGGGCGGGTCCTGCGACACGCCGCCGGCAAAGGCGAAACGCAGCGCCACGATCGGCACGGTATAGTCCTCGACCAGCCAGGCGGTGATGCCGCCGGGCGAGCGGACTTGCTGAATCCTTACTTCCGCTTGCGCGGGAAGGCTGACGATCAGCATGAGGAACGCAAGCGCCGCGGCGGCGGCAGCGGCGGATGAGGCAAGCCGATTTCGCATGTCCGGGTTCCCGTCCTGCCGTTCAGTTCGACGTGCCGGCGGCCGGCAACAGATAGGCCGTCACCGACTGGTCCGGCTTGAGATACTTGAGCGCCGCCGCCTTGACCTGCTCGGCGGTCACCGCCTCGATGCGGGCCGGCCACTGCTGCACGTCCTCGACCGTGTTGCCGGTGGTGAGCGCCGCGCCATACATGTTGGCCATGCCGGCCGGGTTGTCGCGGGCGAAGATCATGCTGCGCACCAGGCGGTTCTTCGCCCGGTCCAGCTCGTCGGCCGAAACGCCGTCGCGCTGGATGCGGACGATCTCGGCATCGACCGCCGCCTCGAGCTTCGCCAGCCCGTCGGGGCCGCGCGGCGAGCCGTGGACGACAAAACTGGTCTCGTCGAGCGCCGTGCCGTCATAGAAGGCGCCGGTCCCGGCGGCCAGGTCGCTCTTGACGATCAGTTGCTGGTAGAGCCGGCTGCGGGTACCGCCGCCGAGTATCTCCGACAACAGGTCCATCGCCTCGGCCTCGCCGGGCTCGGCGGTGCGATAGGACGGCGCCAGCCAGTATTTCGCGAAGCCCGGTATGGTCACCCTGGGGTCGGCCATGGTGACGGTGCGGCTGGTGTTCTGCTCCGGCTCGGTCGGGCGCAGGCGCGGCGGCAGGTCGGGGCCGCGCGCCACCTTGCCGTAGGTTTCCTCGGCCAGCCGCTTGACGGTCGCCGCGTCGACATCGCCGGCGACGACAAGCACGGCGTTGTTGGGCGTATAGTAGCGGTCGTAGAAGGCCACCGCATCTTCCCGGTTGAGCTGCTCCATCTCGTGCATCCAGCCGATGACGGGCACGCGGTACGGATGGTTCTGGAACAGCGTCGCCTGCACCTCTTCCGACAGTAGCGACTGCGGATCGCCCTCGATGCGGGAGCGGCGCTCCTCCAGCACGACGTCGCGCTCGGTGGCGATCACGTCGTCGGTGAGGGTGAGATTGCGCATGCGGTCGGCTTCCAGCCCCATCATGCCGCCGAGCGCGTCCGGCGCCACCGTCTGGAAATAGGCGGTGTAGTCGTAGGAGGTGAAGGCGTTCTGATCACCGCCGATCTCGGCCACCGCGGCGTCGAACGCGCCGGGCTTGTGGTTCGTCGTGCCCTTGAACATCAGGTGCTCGAAGAAATGCGCGATGCCGGATTTCCCCGGCGGCTCGTCGGCGCTGCCCACCTTGTACCAGACCATGTGGGTGACGATCGGCGCGCGGTGATCGGGGATGACCACCACTTCCATGCCGTTGCCGAGCAGGAAGTTCTCGACCCGCTCCTGCGGACGCGGCGCTTCCGCGAAAACGGGCGCGAGCGACAGGAGGAGCAGAAGGAGAGCAGTTGCGAGATGGCGGACCGGCTGAGCGGCGAGACTCATGAAGGCTCCTGAGACGGGTCGGTCCGGCCTTATATGGATGGTCCGCTGCGACCGGAAAGTGAATTGTTCGTCATCTTGACCCTGAAAGAGGCCGAAGTCAGGCAACCTCGAGGAAGCGGATCACCGTCTCGCCATAGCCGCGCTCGTCAAGAAGCTCGAAACCCTCGACCGGCCCGAACGGCACCGCGGCGGTCTCCTCGACCAGGCAGAGCGCCCCGGGCAGCAGCCAGCCGCCACCGCGCGCCGAGCGCAGCGCCGCTTCGCCGAGACCTTTTCCATAAGGCGGATCGGCAAACAGCAGGCCGAAAGGCTGGATGTTGCCGGCCTCGCCCAGCCGGGTGGCGTCGCACCGGAAGATCTTCGTGCGGCCCGTCAGCCCGAAGGCTTCCACATTGGTGCGGATCAGCCCCCTGCCCTCGGCCGACTCCTCGATGAACATGCAGAAGGCGGCGCCGCGCGACATGGCTTCGAGCCCGAGCGCGCCGGTGCCGGCAAAGAGATCCAGCACGCGCGCGCCGGCCAGGCGATCGGCGAAGCGGTGCGCGAGGACGTTGAACACCGCCTCGCGGGCACGGTCGGTGGTGGGGCGGATGTCCTGGGAGCGCGGCGCGGCCAGCGGCCGGCCGCGCAGATCGCCGCCGACGATGCGCATCTAGTCGTCCTTGCGCGGCTTGCGGCCATCCCTCCCCGTTGTGGGGAGGGTCCGGCCGGAGGCCGCGGATGAGGTAGCCGACGACGAACTCGGCGCCCTCTTGCGTCCCGCGCTGCCCCCCTCCGTCCGCTTGGCGGACTTCTCCTCCTCCAGGGCGTGGTTCTTGCTCAACGGCCGGGCGCCCGGAGCCATCCACACATTGGCCTTGCGGCCCCCCGGCGGCTCGATCGGCCGCTGCTCGCGCTCGCCCTTGCCGCGTGGTGTCCGATCGCCGAAGGCCGGCTTAGGCCGGCGCTCGCCATGCGCATCCTTCGCCCCGCGCTCCGGCTTGGGGAAACCACCGCTTTCAGGCTTTCCGTGCTTGCCGAAGCCGCCACCCCGCGGTTTGGTCGAAAGCCTGCCCAGAGCGTCCTCGCGCATGCGATCCTTGTCGCGTCCCCGCGCCTTGATCAGCCCGCCTTCGCCAATCTTCAGAGGCCGCGCCGCCGCCCGCTCGGCCGCTTCAGGCCTGTCGTCCACGCTGCGCCGGGTCGGCTTGTTGGAGAACGGCCTGACGATGTCCGCCTCGAAATTGGCACCCGATTCCTCGATCAGCCGCTCACCGAGCTGGTCGCGCAACATGCGCCCCTTCAACTCCTGGACATGGCCTTCCGGCAGCTCGCCCAGCTGGAACGGACCGAAGGAGATCCGGATCAGCCGCGTCACGTCGAGCCCGAGCGCGCCGAGAATGTTCTTGACCTCGCGGTTCTTGCCTTCGCGCAGCCCGATGGTGAGCCAGGCATTGCTGCTGCCCTGCTCGCGGTCGAGCGATGCCTCGATGGAGCCGTAGAACACGCCGTCGACGGCGATGCCGTCCTTGAGTTCGGCCAGCGCCTTCTCGTCGACCTTGCCGTGCACGCGCACCCGGTAGCGCCGCAGCCAGCCGGTCGCCGGCAGTTCCAGCGTGCGCGCCAGCCCGCCGTCATTGGTGAGCAGCAGCAGCCCCTCGGTGTTGATGTCGAGGCGGCCGACCGTGATCAACCGCGGCAGCTCGGCCGGCAGCACGTCGAAGACGGTCTTCCGGCCTTCCGGATCGCGGCTGGTGGTGACCACGCCGGCCGGCTTGTGGAACAGGAACAGCCGGGTGCGCTCGACCGGCGGCAGCGGCTTGCCGTCGAGCTCGATGACGTCGTCGGTCGACACGTTGAAGGCCGGGCTTTCCAGCACCTTTCCGTTCACGCGCACCCGCCCGGCGGCGATCAGTTCCTCGGCGTCGCGGCGCGAGGCGATGCCGACGCGGGCCAGCCGCTTGGCGATGCGCTCGCCGCCGGCTGCCTCGCCGGAACTCGCGGACGGCGCGAACGGCTTCCTGTCTCCGCCGGATTTTGCCGTTCCCGCCGGACGTTTTTCGAAAGGTTTGCGCTCGGGGCGCGGTCCCGTGCCGGAAGGCTTGTCGAAGCGACGCGGGCGATCCGCTTCGCCGCGAGGACGTTCGTCCCGCTCGAAACGGCGCGGGCGCTCGCCGCCGGCTGCCTCGCCGGAACTCGCGGACGGCGCGAACGGCTTCCTGTCTCCGCCGGATTTTGCCGTTCCCGCCGGACGTTTTTCGAAAGGTTTGCGCTCGGGGCGCGGTCCCGTGCCGGAAGGCTTGTCGAAGCGACGCGGGCGATCCGCTTCGCCGCGAGGACGTTCGTCCCGCTCGAAACGGCGCGGGCGCTCGCCGTCGCCTTGGGGCCGGTCGTCGCGATCGAAACGGCGCGGGCGTTCGCCCTCGGGAGCGCCGTCGTCGCGCCGCCTGGCGAATGGCTTTCCCTCGGGGCGCGGGCCGGCACGGAACGGCCGGTCGGCGCGCTCCGGCTTGGCCGTATCGCCGCCGTCGCGCCGCTCGCGGCGGCCCGGCCCGGCGTTGCCTGCGCCCTGCGGTCTGCCCTCATCATAGCGCCTGAAAGGCTTGCGCTCGCCGCGAGAGCCGCCGCGCGTCTCGGCGCGACCGGCATCGCCCTCCTCGCGCGGCTTGCGGAACGGCTTGTCGCCGCGCGGCCGCGCGGCATCGCCCTCGGCCCCGCCGCGTGCCGGTGCCGCGCGAAACGGCTTGCCGGCCTTGCCGCCGAAAGCCGGCCGGCCCTCGTCGGAGCGCGGCCGCGGCTTGCCGCCCTTTCCGGCAAATCCGGGCTTGCCGCCCTTGCCGCCGGGGCGCGCACCGGCGCCCTTCGGGCCGCCATGGCCGCCTTTTCGCGGGGGTTTTCTTTGTTCGTCGTCCATGGCCTTTGCCTTTCCGGGCGGGGTGTAGCAGTAACGTTCTTTAGGTGCGAGGGAAATGTCCGAGGATGTGCCGGTGAAACGCCCGGATTTCATGAGCCTGGCGCTTGCCGAGGCCGAGGCCGCCGCCGGGCGGGGCGAGGTGCCGATCGGCGCCGTCGTGGTCCTGGACGGCGCGGTGGTGGCGCGCGCCGGCAACCGCACGCGCGAACTGAAGGACGCCACCGCCCATGCCGAGATGCTGGCGATCCGCGAGGCGTCGCACCGGCTCGACGCCGAACGGCTGACCGGTGCCGACCTCTACGTCACGCTGGAGCCCTGCGCCATGTGCGCGGCCGCCATCTCCTTCGCCCGCATCAGGAGGCTGTATTTCGGGGCGGCGGACGAGAAAGGCGGCGCGGTGGTCAGCGGCGTCCGCTTCTACACCTCGCCGACCTGCCATCACGTGCCGGACATCTATTCGGGGATCGGCGAGCAAGCCGCTTCGGACCTGCTCAAGCGCTTCTTTCGCGAGCGCCGCGACGACTGACTACCAGGGCAGGATGTCTGCCCAGCTCCGGTCGTTCTTCTTGCGCGCCGCAGCCTTCAGCCGCCGCTCCTTCTTGATCTCGTCCTCGCCGAGGTCGCCGGTCGGCGCGGTCGCGGAGGCCTGGCGATAATCAAGCGGCGGCTCGCTGAGATATCTGCGGGTGGTCGGGCTGCCCTGGCGCTCCTGGGCAAGCTTCTTGCGGAACGCCTCGTTCTGCTGCTTGGCGGTGTTGAAGCCGACCGGCGCGACGCCGGTCTCCAGATGCCGGGTGTTCATGACCGGGTTCTTCTCGGTCGGCCCTGCATTGGCGCGCGCCATGTCCGGCTCGATCTGCGGCTTCCAGAACGGATTGTCGCGATTCTCGTCGGCGTCGGCGCGCAGCCGCGCCCGCTTCTGCTCGGGCGATTCGGGCCAGGCCGGATTGGCGGTCGAGGCGACGCTCTCCTGCGGCGCGGGCAATGCGCCCTTGGCTTCGCCCTTTGCGGGCTTCACGAGGTCCGGCCTCGGCTTGTAGTCGATCGCCGGGCGCTCGGGCGGGCCCAGCGACAGGATGTTGCTGACATCGCCAACGAGCTGCTCGGACGAGGTCTTGTCCGTGCCATAGGTAGGGCCGCTCATGCAGCCCGAAAGCGCCGCTGCGGCGGCCACCAGACCTGCGGCGGTCAAGCCCGCGCGGCGGTTTCCCGTCATGCCAAGAAGTGTCAACGCGATAAGCCTCTCAAATCGCCCGGATGTCCCCGGTACGGCAATGGCCGGCAAATCCGGCGATAGTTTGTCGGCCAGAATGGTTAATTCTCTACTTCATGCGGCGGCCGTTCACAACGACCGCCACATCTTTTCACACAGACCGGCCGAGTTGGCGCAGCTCGCGCAGCGCCGCCGCGTCGCGTGCCGACACGTCGGGGAACTCCGGATCGGAGCCGACGTCGTCGGTGTAGCGCCACGACCGCGCGCATTTGGTGCCCGAGGCAAGGCCGGGAACCACCGCGACGCTGCCCACCTCGTCGAGCCGGAACGCCTCCACCGGACCTTCCGCCGGCGACACCGTGATGGCGCTGGTGATCGCCACTTCGGCCAGGTCGACGTCCTTGACCGCCGCAAAGAGGTCGGCATCGGCGACGAACACCGCAGGAGCCGCCTCCAGCGACGAGCCGATCACCTTCCTCGCGCGCTCGATCTCCAGCGCCGCCGTCACCACGGAACGCACCTTGCGCACCTTGCGCCATTTCTCCGCCAGCGCATCGTCGCGCCAGCCGGCCGGCACCTCGCGGAACTGCTCCAGATGGATGGAGACGCAGTCGGGATAACGCTCCTGCCAAGCCTCCTCCATGGTGAAGGGCAGCATCGGCGCCAGCCAGGTCGCCAGATGGTCGAACAGATGGCGCACCACCTGCACCGACGCCTGCCGGCGGAGGCTCGACGGCGCGTCGCAGTAGAGCGCGTCCTTGCGGATGTCGAAATAGAAGGCCGACAGATCGACCACCATGAAGTCGAGCAGCGATTTGGCGATGCGCTTGAAATCGAAGGCGTCGTAGCCGGTCCGCACCACCTCGTCGAGTTCCGAAAGCCGGTGCAGCATCAGCCGCTCCAGCTCCGGCATCTCGGCCAGAGGCACCTGCGCGCCGTCGTCATGCGCCAGCGTGCCGAGCATCCAGCGCATGGTGTTGCGCAGTTTCCTGTAGGCGTCGATGTTGGTCTGCAGGATGTTCTTGCCCAGCCGCTGGTCTTCCCAGTAGTCGGTGGTCATCACCCACAGGCGCAAGATGTCGGCGCCGGACTGCTTCATCACGTCCTGCGGCACGACCGTATTGCCGAGCGACTTCGACATTTTCCGGCCGTCCTCGTCCATGGTGAAGCCATGGGTGACGACCGTGTCGTAGGGCGCCCTGCCGCGCGTGCCGCAGCTTTCCAGCAGCGAGGAATGGAACCAGCCGCGATGCTGGTCCGAGCCTTCGAGATAGACGTCGGCCGGCCACTTCAGGTCCGGCCGGTCCTCCAGCGTGAAGGTGTGGGTGGAACCGGAATCGAACCAGACATCTAGGATGTCCTTGACCATGGTCCACTTGCCGGCGTCGTGCGCGTTGCCGAGGAACCGCTCCTTGGCGCCCTCGGCGAACCAGGCGTCGGCGCCCTCCTTCTCGAAGGCGTCGAGGATGCGCCGGTTGACGGCGTCGTCCTTCAGCACGTTGCCGTCCGCGTCGGCGAAGACGCAGATCGGCACGCCCCAGGCGCGCTGGCGCGACAGCACCCAGTCCGGCCGCTCGGCGATCATGGCGCGCAGCCGCGTCTGGCCCGCCGCCGGCACGAAGCGGGTGGCGTCGATGGCCGCGAGGGCGAGTTGCCGGAGCGTCGGCGCTCCCTCCCCCCTTGCGGGGGAGGTGCCGCCGAAGGCGGCGGTGGGGGTAGCCTCGGCAGCGCTCGACGTTCTGGCGGTGCCTTCTGAGGTCACCCCCTCTGGCCGCTTCGCGGCCATCTCCCCCCCGAGGGGGGAGAATTGCGGCAGCGGCTTGTCCATATAGACGAACCATTGCGGCGTGTTGCGGAAGATCACCGGCTTCTTCGAGCGCCACGAATGCGGATACTGGTGCTTCAGCCGCCCGCGCGCGAACAGCATGTTGCGCTCGATCAGCGCGTCGATGACGGCCTTGTTGGCGTCGCCCTTCTTGCCGCTGTCGTCGATGACACGCGCCGCCCCACCCTCACGGTCGGGGCCGAAGCCCGGCGCGTCCTTGGTGAAGAAGCCGGCATCGTCGACGGTGAAGGGGATAGCCGTGTCGATGCCGCGCGCGCGCAGGTCCTTCGCCGCGTCCATCCAGGCGTCGAAGTCCTCGCGGCCGTGGCCGGGCGCGGTGTGCACGAAACCCGTGCCGGCGTCGTCGGTGACGTGGTCGCCGGGGAGCATGGGGACGGGGAATTCGTAACCGCCGCCGAGGCCTTTTAGCGGATGGGAACAGACCAAAGTGGCAAGATCAATGTCGACTAGTGAATGGAGACGTTCGAATTGAAGTTTCGCCTTCGCAAACGACTCTTCCGCCAAGGCATCGGCAAAGACCAGTTTCTCCCCCGGCTGTGGGCCGAAATTGTTCTCGGCAGCCGTTACCTCATAGAGCCCGTAAGCAACGCGCGGCGAGAAGGCGACGGCGCGGTTGCCTGGGATCGTCCAAGGCGTCGTGGTCCAGATGACGACGTTTGCATGCACCAAATCAGCGAAGAGTTGCTTACGCCTCTCATCCCCGGTCAAAGACCTTACAGGAAACTTCACCCAGACCGTATCGCTCTCGTAATCCTGATACTCGACCTCGGCCTCGGCCAGCGCGGTGCGCTCGACCACGCTCCACATCACCGGCTTCGAGCCGCGGTAGAGCTGGCCGCTAGCGGCGAATTTCAGCAACTCGCCGGCGATGCGCGACTCGGCGTGAAAACTCATGGTGAGGTACGGGTCCTTGAAGTCGCCGACGACGCCGAGGCGCTGGAACTCGGCGCCCTGCACGGCGATCCACTTTTCCGCATAGGCACGGCATTCCTGGCGGAAGGCGACCATGGCGGCGGGGTCGGACAGGTCGGGCTTGGCCTTGCCCTTGGACCGGTAATTCTCCTCCTCGATCTTCCACTCGATCGGCAGGCCATGGCAGTCCCAGCCCGGCACGTAGTTGGAATCGTAGCCGCGCATCTGGAAGGATTTCGTGATCACGTCCTTCAGGATCTTGTTGAGCGCATGGCCGATATGGATATTGCCGTTGGCGTAGGGCGGGCCGTCATGCAGCACGTATTTCGGCCGGCCGGCGGCGTCCTCGCGCAGCTTCCTGTAAAGGTCCATCTCCTGCCAGCGGGCGACGATCTGCGGCTCCTTCTCCGGCAGGCCGGCGCGCATCGGGAAATTCGTCTGCGGCAGGTAGAGCGTCTTCGAATAGTCGCGTTTTTCGGTGGTGTCGGTCATCGTCTTGCCATGTCTCGCCCGGCCGCAAGGTGCCAGGCGTCCAACTATCACGATCTGGGAAAAGCGCGAGTGCGCCGAGGCAAAATTCTCCCGGGGCTTCCGGCGACCTCAGGCCGCCCGGAAGGCCGGGCCGGTAATTCGTATCGTGGCGGCGACGCTACGCGTTGCGAAAGTCATGCCACGCTCTTTAACGGAGCCGCGGTGTATTGAAAAGTGCGCATCGGCCGGCATTTTCTTGAAGGCAAGGCCAATTGCACCTATCCTGGAGCGCAATTGGCTTGGAGGCGGCAATGGCCGGAACCCGGGTGAACAAGATCGTCGAGGAAGAGCTGCCGAGCCACGGCGTCTACATCGACGTCGGACGGCACAGAGGCGAATTCCAGGGCTCGGAGATACGCGCCGGCGAATTCCGGCTGATGCCCGACAGTATCGAAGCCCTGCGCGATCGAGGTTTCACCAACGCAGAAATCCACGCCATTGTCGGCCCCCGGCGCACTCTCGCCCGCAGGAAGGAGCAAGCTGAACGGTTGAGCCTGGTCGAATCCGATCGCGTCCTGCGGCTCGAGCGCATCTCGGACATGGCGGACCGGGTCTTCGGCAACCATGAGAAGGCTCAGCGCTGGCTTCGCAAGGAAAGCCGGGCGCTTGAAAACGCCCGGCCGATCGACCTGCTGCGTTCGGAGACCGGCGCTCACATCGTCGAGCAGGAACTGCACCGCATCGACTACGGCATGTTCGCCTGATCGTGCGCGTCTGGCGCATTTCCGGCCACGCCGACCTCACGGGTCGAGGCGGCGAGCTTTCGGCGGCGCGCTGGAACAGGCTGGGGACCCCGATCGTCTACTGCGCCGACCATCCGGCGGCCGCACTCCTCGAGATGCTGGTGCATATCGACCTTGAGGATGCGCCGGCCGCTTACCAGCTTCTCGGAATCCATGTCCCCGACGGAGCTGAAATCTTCGCACCGTCCCTGCCGGACGACTGGGCCGAAAATCTCGGCCTGACGCAGGACATCGGCACGCGCTTCGTCAGCGAAGGCCGATACGCGGTGATGGCTGTGCCGTCGGTCGTCGCGCCGTTCACCACAAACTACCTGCTCAGCCCGGCACTGCTCGAGAATACCTCGATCACGATCGACAGCCGGACGGAGCATCCGATCGACCCGCGCCTGATTGGATAGGTTTCGGTCCGCAGACCATACGGCTCAGGGAACCGTGAAATCGAACCGGTAGGTCGCCGACATGCCGATCATGAACTGGTTCTTCGAGCCGCGCTCCTCCACCAGGGACGAGTCGGCCGCCGGCCCGAGCAGCCGCGCATATTCGGCAAAAGCGCTGGTGGTGATCCTGTCCGTAGTCTTCCAGGTGACGGCGCCGCCGGCGCCGACCGACCGCAGGCCGCCACCCGGGTCGTACTCGCTCAGGCCGGAGGCAGCACTTTCCCCGGCATCGACGCCGTAATAGGTGCGGAAATAGTCGGCCGAAGCCATCGACAGGCGCGGCCCGCCGGACACCCGCACCGTCTCGGTCACGTCGGTGAAGGCATCGACGGCGACGTCGGCGACGACGCCGTGATGGGCGCCGACGCCCTGGCGGAGCTCGCCGCGCACGCGCAGCCAGTCGGTCGGATAGACCTCCGCGAAGGCGCCGAGCTCGGCGCCCCAGCCGACGTCGCTCAGGCCGTTCAGATCGTCGGCGTCGTCGGCGTCGCGCGGAAAGACGATCTTGCCGACCGCGCCCGTCCGGAACGCCCCGCTGTCGTAGAGCGAGAAGGAGATGTTGTCGTTGCGCGACACGAAGCGGGCTTCCGGCCCGACCTTGCCGAGCGAGATCATCGGCGTCGCCCGGAAGATCGTGTCGCCGGCGCCCTCGAACTCGGGGGCGGCGAAGCCGGCCGCGCCGACGGTCAGATACCAGTCGCCGTGCACCCAGTCGAAGAAGCCGGATTTCTCCCCGGCCGCGGCCATTGTCGTGGCGCCGGCGAGAAAGACGCTCACGCTGCCGACGAGGAGAGCTTTTGCCATGGGGTGCCCGGACTCCGACCAAATGAGGACGAGCAGGATTTGCAACCAGGACGGTAAAGTTTGACTTAAATGCCGGCGACTTCGCGCGAACCGGCAGCGCTTTTCCAGCGGACCTCAGAAGGCCAGGCGCAGGTCGAGTTCCGACAGCGGCCGCACACCCGAGAGCAGCGCGCGCGCTTCCTCCTCGTCCCGCCTGATCTGCGCCATCAGCGCGTCGAGCCCGTCGAACTTCTCCTCGCCGCGCAGAAAGCCGAAGAAGGAGACGTCGCAGACCTCGCCGTAGAGGTCGCCGTCGAAACCGAAGACATAGGTCTCGAGCAGCGGGACGCCGTCGCTCTCCACGGTCGGGCGGCGGCCGAAACTCGCCACGCCGTCGAACAGCCTTCCATCGGCGCGGCGCAGCCGGACCGCATAGATGCCGTGCGCGAGCACCGCATCCTCCGGCAGGACCATGTTGGCGGTCGGAAACCCGATCGTGCGGCCGAGCTTCCTTCCGTGCACGACCTCGCCTTCGATAGTGAAGCGGTAGCCGAGCAGCCCGGCGGCCTCGGCCACATCGCCTTCGCCCAGCAGCGCCCTGATGCGGCTCGACGAAACGACGGCGCCGCCCTCGTCGCGGAACGCCTCCACCTGGGTGACGCCGAAACCATGCCTGCGCCCCGCGGCGGCCAGGAAGGCCGGATCGCCCTGCCGGTTCCTGCCGAAATGGAAATCGAAACCGGTGACGACATGGCTGACGCCAAGATGCTTCATCAGGGTCTCGCCGATGAAGTCGTCGGCGGATTTGCCAGCGAACTGGCGTGTGAACTCCTGCTCGACGATGGCGTCGAAGCCAAGCAGCCGGACCAGCCGCGCCTTGACCGGAGCGGGCGTGATGCGCGGCAGCGGGATATCCGGGCGGAAGACGGAGCGCGGATGCGGCTCGAAGGTCAGCACCAGCGCCGGCACGCCGGCGGCGGCCGCCTCGGCCAGCGCGCGGTCGAGCACCGCCTGGTGGCCGCGATGCATGCCGTCGAAATTGCCGATGGCCACGACGCCGCCGCGCAGGTGCCGCGGCAGCCCCGCCACGTCGCGACACCAGACGAAGTCCTTGGCCGCCATGATTGTCTTCTCCTAGCACAGCCGCGGCATCACGGCGACCGGCGCCTGGCCATGATGCGCCAGGAAGGCGGCAAGCCGCTCGGGATCGGGCCGGTCGGGATCGCCGTAGTCGGCGGCGTGGATGCCGGCCGACACGTAGAGAACGTCGATGCCGTAGTCGGCGGCGCCCTTGACGTCGGTCAGCATGCCGTCACCGATGGCGAGCGCGTCACCGGCCGAAACCGGGCGTCCGAGCACCTCCGCAGCCGCCTCGAGCGCCGCATCGTAGATCGGCCGATGCGGCTTGCCGGCAATCAGCGTGCGGCCGCCGAGCAGGGCATAGTCGCGGGCGAGCGCCCCGGCGCAAAACACCATCTTGTGGCCGCGCTCCGCCACCAGATCGGGATTGGCGCAGATCATCGGCAGGTCGCGCGAGCGCAGCCGGCGCAATTGCTCGGCATAATCCTCGGGCGTTTCACTCTCGTCGTCGTGCAGACCGGTGCAGACCACCGCCGCGGCCTCCCATTCCTCGACCACCTCGACGTCGAGGCCGTCGAAGATCGATTCCTCGCGATCCGGGCCGATGTGGCAGACACGGCGCGGGCCGTGGCGGATCAGCTCGCGCGTCACGTCGCCCGAGGTGACGATGCGGTCCCAGGCCGTGTCCGGCACGCCGATCCCCTGGATCTGCCGGGTGACGCCGGCGGTCAGGCGCGGCGAATTGGTGACCAGGATCACGGCGGCACCTTTTTGCCTCGCTTCGATCAGGGCGGCGACCGCATCGTCGAAGGGCCGCACGCCATTGTGCACCACGCCCCATACGTCGCACAGCAGCACAGAATAGGAAGCGGCAATATCCTGGAGGGATCCGACAAATTTGACCAAGGCCCGGCACGTCCCGTCGTTGTTGTGAAAAAATGCGCGTCGCGTGCGCGGTGACCGGAATTAACCGAGAGTTTTCACTCTGTCACCAGCTTTGACTTAACAGCGTCGCCCCGTCGTGCGAGACTCATGCTCGCGACAGGGCACGTCGCGGCGCACGGGACTGCGCCTCACCGGGGACGGGACAATGCAGCGGGGACTGGTCGGCATAGCCGGCGCCGCCGTGGTAAGCGGCGTGGGGTTTTTCGTGTTGAAACGGATCACCGGGCTCGGGTTGAGCCTGCCGGACGTGGTTCTGGCCGCCACCGTCGCGACGCTGGTGCTGGCGGCGGCCGGGACCGGCTTCGCCGTCCTGGCGCTGGTGCATGCGCGCCAGGCGCGTCAGGAGATCGCCCGGCTGGCGCGCTCGGTCGACGCGGCGATGCAGGCCGTCAAGACCGCTGGCGACAGCAGGAGCATCAGCATCGGCGCGCCCGCAGCGGATGCCGCGCTCGCCGAGCCGGCCGGCCATGCGGCGGCGGCCGAGGCGCAGGCCGTGCAGGCCAAGATCATCGCGCTGGCGGCCGCCCTCCCCGGCGAGAAAGCGGCGCCGAACGGGCGGCGCCACTAGGCTCGCCGCGGCGAGAACTGCCGCCGACAGGCGGCGCACGGCCGCGCTGGTTAACCATGACTGAACGTTTCCCTACAATTTGAAGCGTCGCGAAAGACGGGATTTTCAGGTCTTCCTGCGACAGTGCCGCCGATCAAATTCGGGGGCTATCGGATGTTGCGAAAATTCTGGGCGGATCGGCGAGGCAACTACGCGATGCTGACCGCCATCGCCATGGTGCCGCTGATGGGTGGGCTGGCGGTGGCGATCGACTATTCGGAGATGACGCGCGAGCGCAGCCAGGCGCTCAACGCGCTCGATGCCGCCGCGCTGGCAACGGCGCGCGCCTATCAGGCAGGCACGCCGGAGGAGCAACTGCCGGCCTTCGCCGAGGAGTTCTTCCGGATCAATTCGAATGGGCTCGACATGAGCAAGGTCGACCTGACGCTGGCGCTTCCCAACGCGGACACGGGCGGGGGAACGGTGAAGCTCACCGCCGACCTGAAATACAGCCCGCATTTCCTGCCGGTGCTGACCAGCCTGCTCGGCAAGAACGCGGTCACGGAAATCGATCTCGGCGCCTTCTCGGAAGTCCAGCTCAAGAACACGCTGGAGGTGGCGCTTGTGCTCGACAACTCGCGGTCGATGTTCGACAAGGGCGGCAGCTCCAACCAGCTGCGCATCGACCTGCTGAAGGCGGCGGCCAAGGAACTGGTCAGCACGCTAGCCAAGCAGGGCGAGCAGATGAAGCAGGTGTCCAAGCCGGTGCAGTTCTCGGTCGTGCCGTTCGCCGCCTCCGTCAATGTCGGGTCGACGTATGAAAACGCGTCCTGGATGGATCAGGACGGCATCTCGCCGATCCACCACGAAAACTTCGACTGGTCGACGATGGGCACGTCGTACAGTTCAACCAAATACGTCGCAAAGGAAGGCGGGGTATGGCGTAAAAAAGGAAAGGACTGGGGTGCCGAGGAAGAGAACAAGATCACGCGCTTCAGCATGTATCATGACGTGAAGCGCATCACCGGAACGACATTCGTCAAGACCGGCACTGAATGGGTATGTACCTATTCCTACCGGGGCACATGCTACTCGGGCTACTACAAGGACGTCGGCTACTATCAGACGAACTACGCGCCCTATGCGAGCTGGAAAGGCTGCGTCGAGGCGCGGCCCAGCCCCTACAATGTCGACGACACGCCGCCATCCTCCACAACTCCCGCAACGCTGTTCGTGCCGATGTTCGGGCCGGACGAAGGCGGAAACGTGAATTCGTATAACAACTGGTGGCCGGACGACACGACCGGCAACGCCGCGGTCCGGCAGAAATACATGCCCAAGTACTTCAAGGCCCAATCACAGTCCGGCGAGTATGTTCGCTCGAACGATTATGTCATCGTCGGTCCGAACCATAGCTGCACGACCACGGCCATCACACCGCTAACCGACGTTTCCGTTGCGGCGGGCAAAACCGCAATCAATGCGGCCATAGACGCCATGCAGCCTGACGGCGCCACCAACGTGCCCGAGGGAATGGCTTGGGGCTGGCGCACGGTGTCTAGCGGCGAACCTTTCACTGGAGGCCGTCCCGAGACGGAGAAGGGCAACGACAAGGTGGTGATCGTCGTCACCGACGGGGCGAATACCTACTATACGCCGGGCTGGTTTGGCGCTTCGGACGAGGCGGGGAACAAATCCACCTATTCGGCGCTCGGCTATGTCAAGCTGATCAACAGCACCGAACTCGGGCGCATGTTCCGAGGCACCAGCAGCTCGATCTCGAACACCAACTACGACAACGCCAACTACACCGCCGCGATGAACGAACACTTCAAGAAGCTGTGCGACAACGCCAAGGCGAAGAAGATCATGGTGATGACCGTGGCGCTCGACCTCAGCAGCTCGAAGCCGGCGGAAAAGACACAGATCGAGATGCTCAAGAAATGCGCCTCGGATTCCCGCTTCCGCAAGGACCCGGACGATCCGAGCAAGCCGGCAAAACTGTTCTGGAACTCGACCGGCAAGACCCTGTCCGACGATTTCAAGAAGATCGGCGACGAGCTTTCCAACCTGCGCATCGTCGGCTGAAACACGCTCCTAAGCCCCGCCCCTCTCGGGCCTGCTGCAGCTGCCCAAACCATCCCGCCGGCCGGCGGGATGGTTTTCTCCGTCGGCCGCGCGGCGGAGCATGATTTGACAAGTCGGCCGTGCCCATGCGATCCGCAGGCCGTCCGGATGCGCCGCAACACGAAAATGCGCCTTCCCACGACGTCATCGTCTTGACATCGAAACGGGGCACTCCTATTTCGCCTCCCATGTTAGCACTCGCTACCAGTGAGTGCTAACGGCAGTCCGGCATGCCGGACGGAGGAACCCTTTCAACGTCCGTTTCAAGGATAGTCAAACATGGCAAAGTCGAAATTCCGGCCGCTGCATGACCGCGTGGTCGTTCGCCGCGTCGAGTCCGAGGAGAAGACCAAGGGCGGCATCATCATCCCCGACACCGCCAAGGAAAAGCCGCAGGAAGGCGAAATCATCGCCGTCGGCTCCGGCGCCCGCGACGAGAGCGGCAAGCTGGTGCCGCTGGACGTCAAGGCCGGCGACCGCGTGCTGTTCGGCAAGTGGTCGGGCACCGAGGTGAAGCTCAATGGCGAAGACCTTCTGATCATGAAGGAATCCGACATCATGGGCATCATCGGCTGACCCGCGATCCCTTTCGCCATCCATTCCACTTCATTCGAGGGCTTCGAGCCCAGGAGCTAAGCAATGGCTGCTAAAGACGTAAAATTCTCCCGCGATGCCCGTGAGCGCATGCTGCACGGCATCAACATCCTCGCCGACGCCGTCAAGGTGACGCTCGGCCCCAAGGGCCGCAACGTCGTCATCGACAAGTCGTTCGGCGCCCCGCGCATCACCAAGGACGGCGTCACCGTCGCCAAGGAGATCGAACTTTCCGACAAGTTCGAGAACATGGGCGCGCAGATGATCCGTGAGGTCGCTTCCAAGACCAACGACATCGCCGGCGACGGCACCACGACCGCGACCGTTCTGGCGCAGTCGATCGTCCAGGAAGGCCACAAGGCGGTTGCCGCCGGCATGAACCCGATGGACCTGAAGCGCGGCATCGATCTCGCCGTGACCGAGGTCGTCGCCCATCTCGGCAAGGCCGCCAAGAAGATCAAGACCTCGGAAGAGGTCGCGCAGGTCGGCACCATCTCGGCGAACGGCGACGAGTCGGTCGGCAAGATGATCGCCGAAGCCATGCAGAAGGTCGGCAACGAGGGTGTCATCACCGTCGAGGAAGCCAAGACCGCCGAGACCGAGCTTGAAGTCGTCGAAGGCATGCAGTTCGACCGCGGCTATCTCTCGCCGTACTTCGTCACCAACCCGGACAAGATGGTCGCCGAGCTGGAGGACGCCTACATCCTGCTGCACGAGAAGAAGCTCTCCAACCTGCAGGCCATGCTGCCGGTTCTGGAAGCCGTCGTGCAGACCTCCAAGCCGCTGGTCATCATCTCGGAAGACGTCGAGGGCGAGGCTCTGGCCACGCTGGTCGTCAACAAGCTGCGCGGCGGCCTGAAGATCGCCGCCGTCAAGGCTCCGGGCTTCGGCGACCGCCGCAAGGCCATGCTCGAGGACATCGCCATCCTCACCGGCGGCCAGGTCATCTCCGAAGACCTCGGCATCAAGCTGGAGAATGTCGGCCTCAACATGCTCGGCCGCGCCAAGAAGGTGTCGATCTCCAAGGAGAACACCACCATCGTCGACGGCGCCGGCAAGAAGGCCGAGATCCAGGGCCGCGTCGCCCAGATCAAGCAGCAGATCGAGGAGACCACCTCGGACTACGACCGTGAGAAGCTGCAGGAGCGTCTCGCCAAGCTGGCTGGCGGCGTTGCCGTCATCCGCGTCGGCGGCGCCACCGAGGTTGAGGTCAAGGAGAAGAAGGACCGCGTCGACGACGCCCTCAACGCGACCCGCGCGGCCGTGGAAGAAGGCATCGTGGCCGGCGGCGGCGTCGCCCTGCTGCGCGCTTCGGCCAACCTGAAGTCGACCGGCGTGAACTCCGACCAGACGGCCGGCATCGCCATCGTGCGCCGCGCGCTGCAGGCTCCGGCCCGCCAGATCGCCGCCAACGCCGGAGCGGAAGCTTCGATCGTCGCCGGCAAGATCCTGGAGAACAAGGGCGCGACCTTCGGCTACAACGCCCAGACCGGCGAATATGGCGACATGATCGCCATGGGCATCGTCGACCCGGTCAAGGTCGTGCGCACGGCCCTGCAGGACGCCGCTTCGGTCGCCGGCCTCTTGGTCACCACCGAGGCCATGATCGCCGAGGCTCCGAAGAAGGAGTCGGGCGCTCCGGCAATGCCGGGCGGCGGCATGGGCGGCATGGGCGGCATGGACTTCTAAGTCCAGCCGACCAAGGCTCGGAAATACGGAAAGGGCGGCAGCGATGCCGCCCTTTTTCGTACGGCAAAAAAAGTTCGAAAAGTCCGTTTCCGGCCTGCAACCTTTTCGCCGGCTGCGCATTGTGCTGGTGTCCAAAGCAGTTCGAAAGAATGCAGAGGACAAAAAGGGCGCCTCCAGCACTGTAACAGGTGCAGGAGGCGTTCTTTATGGTGCTCCGATAAAGCTCCCCGGTGCCGGCAGCGAAAGCTCCCCTGCCCGCTGCCCAGGCCTTTCCGATATCTAACCGATTTGGTTCCCGCCGTTGCCCACTCCGCCCTTGAAGCCCGTTGTGCAACGCGGTAGCGATGCCGCGCGCAAAAAGCACGGAGGCGACTGTGAGCGAGACATCCACGCGGACCGAGACGGACACGTTCGGCCCGATCGAGGTTGCGGGAGACCGCTACTGGGGCGCCCAGGCGCAGCGCTCGCTCGGCAACTTCAAGATCGGCTGGGAGAAGCAGCCGCTGTCGGTGGTGCGCGCGCTCGGCATCGTCAAGCGCGCAGCGGCGGAGGCCAACATGGCGCTCGGCAAGCTCGACGCAAAGATCGGCGGCGCCATCATCACCGCCGCGCAGGAGGTGATCGACGGCAAGCTCGACGAGCATTTTCCGCTGGTCGTGTGGCAGACCGGCTCCGGCACGCAGTCCAACATGAACGCCAACGAGGTGATCTCGAACCGCGCCATCGAACTGCTCGGCGGCGAGATGGGCTCGAAGAAGCCGGTCCATCCCAACGACCACGTCAACATGAGCCAGTCGTCGAACGACACCTATCCGACGGCCATGCACATCGCCTGCGCCGAGCGCATCATCCACGACCTGCTGCCGGCCCTGAAGCACCTGCACGGCGCACTCGACGCGAAGGCGAAGGAATTCGCGCACATCGTCAAGATCGGCCGCACGCACACGCAGGACGCCACCCCCCTGACGCTCGGCCAGGAGTTTTCCGGCTATGCCGCGCAGGTCGCCTCGTCGATCAAGCGCATCGAGACGACGCTGCCCGGCCTGCAGGAACTGGCGCAGGGCGGCACGGCGGTCGGCACCGGGCTGAACGCGCCGATCGGCTTCGCGGAGAAGGTGGCGGAGCGCATCGCCGCCATCACCGGCATTTCCTTCGTCAGCGCTCCCAACAAGTTCGAGGCGCTGGCAGCCCACGATTCCATGGTGTTCTCGCACGGCGCCATCAACTCGGCCGCCGCCGCGCTGTTCAAGATCGCCAACGACATCCGCCTGCTCGGCTCCGGCCCGCGCTCGGGGCTCGGCGAACTGTCGCTGCCGGAGAACGAGCCGGGCTCGTCGATCATGCCGGGCAAGGTGAACCCCACCCAGTGCGAGGCGCTCACCCAGGTCTGCATCCAGGTGATGGGCAACAATTCCACCATCACCTTCGCCGGCAGCCAGGGCCATTTCGAGCTCAACGTCTACAATCCGCTGATGGCCTACAATTTCCTCCAGTCCGTGCAGTTGTTGAGCGACGCGGCGGTCTCCTTCACCGACAATTGCGTGGTCGGCATCGAGGCCCGCGAGGACAACATCAAGGCGGCACTTGAGCGCTCGCTGATGCTGGTGACGGCCCTGGCGCCGACCATCGGCTACGACAACGCCGCCAAGATCGCCAAGACCGCGCACAAGAACGGCACCACGCTGCGCGAAGAGGCGCTGGCGACGGGACTGGTCAGCGGCGAGGACTACGACCGGATCGTGCGGCCGGAGGAGATGACGCGGCCGGGGTAACTTGTTCCAAAAATGAACGATGTGTCGACGTTTTCGTCTCTTCTGTGAACGATGGCGCCGATCTATGTTGCCGGTGGATTCAACCCATCGGAGCGCTTCCCATGTCCATCAACTCTTCCGTCGCCGCGCAGCCCACGGCGGCCGCCGGCGCGATCGTCGCCGTCGGCCGCGTACTGCTGTCGCTGATGTTCATCTATGCCGGCTTCGGCAAGCTGATCGACATCGGCGGCACCGCCGGCTGGTTCGGCAGCATCGGCCTGCCGCTGCCGACGATCCTGGCTGTGCTGGTCGGCCTGCTCGAGTTCTTCGGCGGCCTCGCCATCTTCGTCGGCTACAAGACGCGCATCGCCGCGCTGGCGATCGCCGCCTTCACCATCGGCGCGACGCTGATCGCCCACACCAACCTCGCCGACCAGGTGCAGCAGCTGTTCTTCCTGAAGAACCTGTCGGTCACCGGCGGGCTGCTGGTGCTTGCCGGCCTCGGCGCCGGATCGCTGTCGGTCGACGCCCGGCGCGGCTGATCTTTCCGCACATTCCTCGAAGGCCCGGCTTCGTCCGGGCCTTTTTCGTCTTCACCCGCCACTGTCGACGCGCGTCCAGTCTAGATCAGCGCGCAAACGGTCTTGCTCTCCAGATAGTTCTCAAGCCCGGGCGCGCCGTTCTCGTATCCCCAGCCCGACTGCTTGTGGCCGCCCTTGGGCAGCTCGGGTGAGAAATAGGAATGGCAGTTGATCCAGACCGTGCCCGAGCGGATGCGGGCGGCGAGGCGGTGCGCCGCCGAAAGGTCGCGCGTCCACACGCTGGCTGCAAGCCCGTAAGGCGAATCGTTGGCCCAGGAGACAGCTTCATCGACCTCAGCGAAGGGCGAGACGGCGACGACCGGGCCAAAAATCTCCTCGCGCATCATGCGCATGTCCTGGCTGACGCCGGTCACCACCGTCGGCTCGAAGAAGGTGCCCGACCGCGTACCGCCGGCCACGATGTCGGCGCCCGCCGCCCTGCCCTCCTCGACATAGGACGCGACCCTCTGCGCCTGGACGGCATTGACCAGCGGACCGAGTGCGGTCTCGGGATCGAGCCCGTGGCCGAGCTTCAGCTTCGCGGCTTCGCGGGCCAAGCCCTCGATCAGCCGGTCGGCAATCGAGCGATGGGCGTAGACACGCGACCCGGCGACACACACCTGGCCGGCATTGGCGAAGATGCCGCGCGCCACGCCTTCGATGGCAAGCTCCATCTCCGCATCGGGCATGACGATGGCCGGCGACTTGCCGCCGAGCTCCAGCGTCAGCTTCTTCAGATTGCCCCGTGCCGCCGCCACGATCAGCTTGCCCACCTCGGTCGAGCCGGTGAAAGCGACCTTGTCGACGTCGGGATGCGCCGCGAGGGCCGCCCCGACTGTCTCGCCGAAGCCGGTGACGATGTTGACGACACCGTCCGGCAGGCCGGCCTCGATCATCAGCTCGCCTAGCCGCAGAGCGGTGAGCGAAGTCTCTTCCGCCGGCTTCAGCACCACCGTGCAGCCGGCGGCGAGCGCCGGCGCGAGCTTCATGGCGGCCATCAGCAGCGGCGAGTTCCAGGGCGTGATCGCCGCGACAACGCCGATCGGCTCACGTGTCGTATAGGCGAAGATCTTTCGGCTGGCAGGCTGGTGGGCGATCGAGGTCGGGATGGTCGTGCCGAGGATTTTTGTGGCGAAGCCCGCGAAATAGCGGAACTGCTCCGCCGCCGCCGGTACCTCGCCGAAGCGGGCGGTGCGCAGCGATTTCCCCTGGTCCAGCGTCTCAAGCTCGGAAAGTTCATCGGCGTGCGCATCGATCAGCTCGGCGACCCGCCACAGCAGCTTGCCGCGCGCGGATGGCGTCATGTCGCGCCAGGCCTTATCCTCGAAGGCATACCGCGCAGCCGCCACCGCCCGGTCGCAGTCCTCCGTCGTGCCGCGCGCCAGCCGGGCGAGATGCCGGCCGCTCGCGGGATCGAAACTGTCGAAGGTGTCGCCTTCGGAAGCGTCGCACCATCGGCCGGCAATGAGATGCCGCTTGGCCGGCGTGGCGAGGAAGGATTTTACGCCGGGGTGGGCGGGCTCGCTGTTACGGATGACGATGGTCATTAGCTCGCTTCGACGGTCTGAGAGGCATCGGATTGTGACCCATCGGACGGCACGTCCCGGTCAGGTTCGGCAAGCATCCTGGCCGCGGCCATCGCTCCCCGCAGGATCGAGCGATAGCCCGTGCAGCGGCAGATGTTGCCTTCCAGCGCGGCGCGGATGTCTTGCTCCTGGGCGCCCGGGTGGTCGCGCAGGTAGGCGGTGAGTACGACAACGAAGCCGGAGGCGCAGTAGCCGCACTGGAAGGCATTCTCCTCGGCGAGCGCCTGCCGGACGGTTTTCGCGTGGGGCAAGGTTTCAAGGCCTTCCGGCGTGACGATGTCGGCGCCGTCCATCTGCCACGCCATGACGAGGCAAGCGTTCACCGCCCTCCCGTCGATCAGCACCGCGCAGGCGCCGCAGCGGCCGATGCCGCAGGCCTTCTTGGCCGCGGTCAGTTCGAGCCTGTCGCGCAGAAAATCGATCAGTCGCGTATCCGGCGGCACCTCTGTCCGACGGTCCACGCCGTTCAGGCGAAAGGCGATCGGCGCCGCCATCAAGGCCTCTCCACGGCGTCGAGTATCCGTTCGGGATCGAAAGGCAGGCGCTCGGGCCAGAGGCCGATGGCGTCGGCCACCGCATTGGCGATCGCCGGCGCCACCGCGCCGATGCCGAGCTCGCCGACGCCGCGGGGGCCGAACGGATCGGCGGGATCGAGGTCTTCGAGCGCGAAAGTCGCCATGGATTCGGGCGTGTCGGCGATGCCAGGCAGCATGTAGGTATCGAAATTGCCGGTGAGATACCGGCCGTCGCGCATCGCCGCATCCTCGGTCAGCGTGAAGCCGAGGCCCTGGACGCCTCCGCCCTCGATCTGGCCGAGATAGGCGGCGACGTCGATCACCGGCCCTGCCGCCGTATGCTGGTGGAGGTCGAGCACCCTGACCAGGCCGGTGATGCGGTTCACCGCGACGCGCGCCAGCGTCGCGCCGAAGGCGAAGATCAGCCGCGCATTGCCCTCGAAATAGTCGCTCTTGGGGAATTCGAAACTCGTGGCGGCCGAAGGCAGCTGGTCCGGCGGCAGTGCCCTAGCGAGCTCGGCGAAGGTCAGCAGCAACTCGCCACTGTTCGAATGCCGCTCCACGATCCCGCCCGGCCCGATCGCCACACCCTGCCGATCGCGGCCGAGCATAGCGCCGGCAGCGGAAAGCATCTTCCCGGCAAGGACAGGCGCCGTCGTCTCGGCGACCCGCCACACTACATGGGCGCCGCGAGCGGCGGTGGTCGATCCGGATTCGGGCGCCTTCGCCGTGTCGCCCGTCAGCGGCCGGACGTCGTCACGCCCGCAGCCGAGCGCGGCCGCCACCGCCGACTGGATGGAGGTCAGCAGGCCCTGTCCCATCTCGTCGAGACCGAGCAGCGCCTCGATCGCGCCGTCCGGCGCCAGCCTCAGGGCGCCGCCGGCCGGATCGGGCGGTATCGTGCCGAGCCCGGTGCCCTGGTGGTTCATGGCCATGCCGACACCGATGATCTCGGTACTGTCGCCCGAGAGACCGCGCGGCTTCAGCCAGATCGGATCGGCCGCGGCCGCGTCCAGCATCTCGCGCAGCCGCTCGGTCGGCGCCACCGTCTGGCCGAGATAGCCCGGCATTCCCGGCTGGCGCAGGTTGCGCCTGCGAATCTCGATCGGATCGAGGCCGCAGGCATCGGCCAGCCGGTCCATCTGGCATTCGACCGCATAGGCCATCTGGTTGGCACCAAAACCCCGGAACGCCCCGCAGGCGCCGTTGTTGGTGTAGGCGAGCCGGCCGGTCGTCTGCACGTTGGCGACGACATACGGTCCGCAGGCATGCTCCAGCGCGGTTTCGAGCACGCCGGGGCCCAGCGAGGCATAGGCGCCGGCATCGGCGATCACGTCCACCTGCTGCGCGCCGAGCCGGCCGTCGGCGTCGCAGGCAGTGCGCATTCGGATGGTCATCGGATTGCGCTTGGTCCCGGCAATGACGGATTCGGCGCGATCGAGCTGAAGCCGCACGGGACGGCTGGTCTTCAGGGCGAGCAGCGCCAGCGCCGGCTGGACGGTGAGCTCGTCCTTGCCGCCGAAGGCGCCGCCGGTCGGGCTGGTGACGACCCTGATCTTCTCCTCGGCCATGCCGAGGATGCGCGAAAGCTGCAGGCGGTCGCGGCGGCCATGCTGCCCGCCGGCGTAGACCTTGAGCGTGCCGTCGGCGTCGACAAAGGCATAGCCGCCCTCGGTCTCCATGAAGCCGTGCATCTGGCGCGGCATCTCGTAGCGGGCCTCGACGACATGCGCCGCCCGCACAAAACCTTGCGCGACGTCGCCGCGAACGAATTTCAGGGACCGCCGGAGATTGCCCGTCTCATGAACGGATTCAGCGCCGGCGGCCAGCGCCTGTTCGGGATCGGCGACGACTGGCAGCGGCGCGTAGTCGACCTTGATCAGCGCGAGCGCGCGCTCAGCGGTCTCGGCGTCGACTGCCGCCACCGCAGCGACGGCATCTCCCAGATAGCGGACCTTGTCGGAGCACAGCGCCGGCTGGTCCTGCACGACGATGCCGAAGGCGTTGCTGCCCGGCACGTCGCGGTGGGTGACGACGGCGGCGACGCCGGGCAGCGCCTCGGCAGCGCGGGTATCGATGCCGAGGATGCGGGCATGCGGGATGCCGGCGCGCAGGATGCGGCCGACCAGCATGCCCGGCGCGCGGCGGTCGGTGAGGTATTCGAGCCGGCCGGCGATTTTTGCCGGTCCGTCTGGGCGCACATGCCAGCGCGCGCCGGCGTCCGCCCGCGCCAGGACGAGTTCGCCAAGCGGCGGCTCGCAGGGCCGCGGGACTGGCCGCGGCCGATGCGGAACACGCCCCGGCAGCCTGCCGCCCAGCCCGTGCACCAAAGCGTTGGCGGCCACCTTGCGGCGGTAGCGGCCTGAACGGAAGGCATCGTCCGGTGCGTCGACGGTTTGCTCGATCACACCATGCAGCGCCTCCCAGTCGACATCGTCGAGCGCCTCGCCCGCAAGCAGCGCCTCTGCCTCGTGGAGGCGCGTGGGCGCTACGCCGCCGCCGACCGCGAGGCGCGCCGCGGTCACGACGCCGTCCGCTGTCTCGATCATTCCGGCGACGCCGACGACGCTCGGGGTGAAGGCGGCGCGCAAGCCGACCTTGCGGTGCGTCCAGCGCGCCGTGTCCTGGCCGAGAGGCACGATGACGGCTTCGACGATTGCGGGCTGGTCACGGGTCTCGGCCAGCCATTGCGACAGCGGTTTCCTGCCGCGCCCGGCTTGGGTGGCGATCTCCAGGTCCGCGTCCAGCGCCAGCAGGGCCGACAGCAGGCAGCCGGTGCGGCCGGCGACGTTGCCGCCGATGGTGGCCAGGTTGCGCACCGCCGGGCCGGCGGTTACGCGCACTGCTGCCGCGAGTAGCGGCAGTGCCTCGCTGATCGCCCGGTCACGCTCCAGCGCGCCGAGCGAGGTCAGCGCGCCGATGCGAATGCCGCCGGCGGACCGCTCGATCCCGCGCAGCCCGGCGACGCGGCCGAGGTCGATCAGCCGGTCCGGCCTCGGCAGGCCCTTCGCCCAGTCGAGCTGCAGGGCCGTGCCGCCTGCGACCAGCCGGGCGCTGCCCGTCGTGAGGCAGGCCAAGGCCTCGGCAGCCGTAACCGGGCGGACGACCTGCATGCCGGCGCAGGTCATGCGGCTCCCGCCGTCGTGCCGAAGCGTATGCCCTTTTCCTTCAGCCAGCGGCGATAAGCGATGGACGAGCTGTCGGCCCTGGTGGGGATCTCCGTGCGCGGCTCGAGCGGCAGGCGCAGCGGCCGCTGGTTCTCGACGATGATCCTGTCCTGCAGGAAGATGACCTGCTCGAAATTGAGCAGCGCCGTGTCGGTCGAGGTGCCGTCGACGAGATACATGACCGGCTGGGCGCGGCACAGATCCTCCTCGATCGGCTGGATGAACAGGGCGATCGCGTCCAGCCGGCGGGGAGCGGTCGGGCAGACCCGGTAGAGCATGACGACGAAGGGACTGGGCACCCGGTAGGTGAGATGGACGAAATCGCCGGCGCTTTCGGTGGCGGCGATGCGCGGCTGGAAGAAGGTGCAGTTGGTGGCCCACACCTCGTCGACGTCGCGGCGGATCTCGCTGACGTAGGACGGCACCTCGGTGTGCGGCTCGGAACCCAGGATGTCGGTGTGGACAAACGGAAAATGCGCCATGTCGAGAAAATTCTCGACCACCCGCAACCCGGATGCGCGCATCTTCACCCAGCCGCACGGGACGAAACGGCGATCCGGCTCGGCGGCTTCGGCGATGTCGAACAGGCCCTTGTTCGGCCGGCCGAGCGTCGTCCAGAGGCAGCCGTAGCGCTCCTGCACTGGCAGAGATGGCCCCCTGGCGCCGTGATCGAGGATCTCGCGGGCGACAGGCATCCCCGATTTGTCCCGGAAAAGCTCGATATCCTGACCCAGAAGCCGTGTTTTTACGGGCGTCTTTCCCAGTTTCGCACCGGTTTCAACCGCATACCACTCGTCCAGCGCCGCCCGATCCGTCGTTTTCATCGATCGCCTCCCTCGGCTTCCTGCGTCCACTGCCGGGTGCCGCCTTGATGCTCGGCCAGCCAGGCGGCGCGGCGGGCAAACAGGCCGGGCGCGACCATGTGGATTTCGGCGATGATCTCGTTCACGTCCGCGGTCTTCAGAACGCCGTCGTCGACGACGATCCTGCCGTCGATCATGGTCATGGCGACGTCGCCGCCGCGCACCGCATGCACGAGGTTGTGCTGGAGGTTGAAGTACGGCCCTTCGCCGAAGACCGGCGTCATGCGCGGCGTGTCGGTCCTGACGGCGATGATGTCGGCGCGCTTGCCTGGCTCGATCGAGCCGATCTCGTGATCGAGGCCGATCGCCCGCGCGCCGGTGATCGTTGCCATGCGCAGCACCTGCCAGCTGTCCATGGCGGCGGCGTCGAGGTCCTTCAGCTTGCCGAGCAGCGAGGCGACCTTCATCTCCTCGAACATGTCGAAATTATTGTTCTCCTTCTCGCCGTCGGTGCCGATGCCGACCGGCACGCCGGCCGCCAGCATCTCGCCGATCCGCGCGATGCCGCTGGCGAGCTTCATGTTGGAGACGGGATTGTGGGCGACCGACACGCGCCGCCGGGCGATCAGCTCGATCTCGGCCGAGTCGAGCCACACCCCGTGGGCGATCATGGCGCGCGGCGTGTCGAAGAAGCCGAGATCGTCGAGGACGAACATCGGCCGCTTGCCGTAGCGCCTGTCGAATTCCGCCAGTTCGATCTCGGCTTCGCTGCAATGGGTGTGGAAGCCGGTGCGGTGCTTTTTCGCCATGTCGACGGCGCGCCGCTGCCCGGCCTCGTCGGCGTAGAACAGGTGCTCCAGGCCGACCCAGACGTTGACGCGCCCGCCGGCCTTGCCGTGCCACGTCTCGATCATCGCCTCGTTCATGTCGAGCGTGTCGAAATAGCCGTAGTCGGGATGTGCACCGACGTAAGGCACGGCGACGAGGCGGTTGCCGATCGCTTCGGCCGCCTTGGCGCTGCCGTCCATGAAGCGCCACATGTCGACCACAGTGGTGGTGCCGCCGAGCACGGACTCGGCATAGCAGAGCCACGACGCGGCCTCCGCCTCGTGCGCCTGCAGCATCCGGTGCATCGGGTTGATGTGCAGCGTCAGCCAGTCCCACACCGGCAGGTGCTCGGCGGTACCGCGCAAAAAACCGGAATGGGCATGCGCGTTGACCAGGCCCGGCATCAGCACGCTGTTGACGATTTTCTTGACCGGCACCGAGGGATGCGTCTGCGCGAGATCTGCGAGCCTGCCGACCCCAGCGATGCGGCCGTGCTCGATCAGGACCGCGCCGCCGGCGAGCACGCGGTTCCGGGCATCCATGGTGAGTAAATGATCGCCCGCCAGGATCATGCTCTCGGCACTCATGGCAGTTCCTCCGTCCTTGTCCGGCGTCCGACATGCAAGTTGCGCGCCGGTTCGAGCAGGAAGTCGGCGGCGCGCTCGCCGATCATGGTCGCCGGCGCATGGGTGTTGCAGGTCGGAATGACGGGAATGACCGAGGCGTCGGCGACGTGCAGCCCGTCGATGCCGCGCAGCGCCAGCCGGCTGTCGACAACGGCCAGTTCGTCCTCGCCCATCCGGCAGGTGCCGCAGGCGTGGAAGAAGGTCGAGCAGGCGGAGCGGATGAAGGCCACCGTCTCCCGCCGGTCGAGGCGGCGCGCCGGCGCGGCGTGGCCGGCGAACCAGTCGCGAAAGGCGGCGGTGCCGGCGAGCGCCATGACAAAGTCCACTGCGTCGATCAGGTCGGCGACGTCCTCGGGCTCGGCGAGGAAATTGGGCTGGATCTCCATCTGCGCGTCGGGTTCGGCGCCGAGCAGGCGCAGATGGCCGCGGCTGCGCGAGCGCATCAGCCCGGTGCCGATGGCGAAGACGTCGCCGGAAAGGTCGTGCGCGGCCGCCACTTCCGCCGTGGCGCTCGCTCCCTGCACCGGAAAGGCGTGGGCGTTGGCCTGCGCCAGGCCCGCCTGCGTTTTCCAGTTGACCATGGTGCCGCCGCCATTGCCGCGCACCGGGCCGAGCGGCCTTTTGGCGCGGAAGTTGATCGCCTGGACGAGCGGATGGTCCTGCAGGTTCCGGCCCACGCCCGGCAAGGCGTGCCGGGTGGCGATGCCGAGGCTGCCGAGATCGGCGGGGTCGCCGATGCCCGACAGCATCAGCAGGCGCGGCGTGCCGATCGCACCGAGCGCCAACAAGACGCCTTCCGCCGCGCGGGCCTCGACGAGCGTACCCTCGTGCAAGTGTTTCACCCCGATGCAGCGCCGGCCATCGAAGCCGAGTTCGACCGCCGGTGAGTTCACGGCGACGGTCAGGTTTTCGCGCTCGAAGACCGGCCAGAGATAGCCGCGCGCCGAGCTGAAGCGGCTGCCGCCGGAGAGGTTGAAGTCGGCAAGACCGGCGCCTTCGTTGTCGGCCCCATTGGCGTCATCGACCGCCGGCACGCCAAGCTCGCGCGCGCCTTCCACAAGGGCGAGCGTCACCGGATGCGGATCGGGATCGCGCTCGATGCGCAGCGGTCCACCGGCGCCGCGCCAGGCATTTTCTCCGCCCTGCCAGTCCTCGCAGCGCCGGAAATAGGGCAGCACGTCGGCAAAGCTCCAGCCGATAGCGCCGGCTGCCTCCCAGGCGTCATAGTCGGCCGGATGGCCGCGATACCACAGCATCGCGTTGGTGGTCGACGAGCCGCCGAGCACGCGGCCGCGCGGAATGCCGATCGTGCGGCCGTCCACCAGAGGGGAAGGCGCGTAGTCGTAGCCCCAGTCGAAGCCGCTGCGGATCAGCGCCGTCCAGCGGGCCGGATCGTCGATGTCGGCGACGCCGATCCCCGCCGGCCCGGCTTCGATGAGCAGCACGTCTGCGCCGGCATCGACGAGGCGCCTCGTCACCGCCGCGCCGCCCGAGCCGGAGCCGACGACGATGTAGTCGTAGCCGGGCTTCAGCGGTCTCGACGGAAGGAGTGGCGGGGGCGGCATGGACGGCAACGCGAGCACTCCGGTCAGTTGTGCTCGCTCGGGCCCATGATGACGATGCTCTCGGTGGCCTCGACATGGCGCACGAAGATGTACTTGTCCTCACGGCCGTCACTGTGCTTGCGCTTGATGTCGGGCTGCACGGTGCCCGAGACCTTGGCGACCACGACGAACGGCCCGTCGCTCGCCAGCCCTTCGGCGCACAGGCCGTCGAACTGCTCGACGGTGGTGGCCGTGTGGGCGTGGCGGATACCGGCGCCGCGGGCGATCGCCGCAAGGTCCACCCGGCCGAAGGCGGTGTGGGTGGGCGGCCCGCCGATCGACTGGTAGCACTCGTTGTCCCAGACGACGACGAACAGGTTCTTCGGCTGCTCGTTACCGAGCGTGGCGAGTATGCCGAGGTTGAACAGCAGGCCGCCGTCGGTGTCGAGCGAGACGATGCGGCGATGCGGCAGGCCGGCCGCCAGACCCAGCGCCTGCGGCGTCACGCAGCCGAGCTGCTGCTGGAACAGGCTGGCCTCGCGCATGTGCGGGGCGGCGTTGTACCATTCGTCGACGCTGCCGCCGAGCGACAGGATGACCAGCTCGTCCTTCAGCCGGGCGGCCAGCGCCTTCATGCAATCGAAGCGCTTCATCGCACCACCTCTCCGCCGAGCGCCACCGCCGAGTGATAGTAGGAGGCGTAGGACCAAGAATAGGCATCGGCGATCGCCTGCTCGATGCCGGCTTCCTCGCGCACGACGCGGTAAGGGATGCGCAGCGCGTCGAGCACCGGCTCCATGGTGATGCCGTGCGGAATGGCCCACCAGTTGTTCTCGCCGAGCTCGCCGCGATAGCTCATCAGCATCACCACGGGTATGCCGGCGCCGAGCCCCATGCGCGCCAGCGGCTCGACGGAGGCGCGCAGGCCGGAATTCTCCATCACCAGCGCCGCCCGCTTGCCCGACAGGAACACGCCGCCGCAGATCGCCGCGCCTTCGCCCTCGTTGGTGACGCGGATCGTGCGGATGTCGGGATCGGCGTCGAGCGCGGGATAAAGCTCCTTGAACAGCGAATCCGGCAGGTAGCAGACGATGCTGACGCCCGCCTTCTTCAGCCCGCGAATGACGGCGTCGACTGCGCTCTGCTTCATCGATGTCTCTCCATGCGGCTGAGATTCGCAGAAGCAGGCTGTTCCGGATAGGACAAATGTCAGCGCGATTGTGATGCGTCAAACGCAACAACTTGGACGGCGGCGATCCCCTACCGTGCCAGCCCCTCGACCGTACGGGCGAGCTGGGCGGCGAATGCCGAGGCCGCGTCCGACATCTCGCGCTCCGGCCGGGTCAGCAGCATCAGCCGGCGCGGCGGTATCTTCGTGTCGCGCAGCGGCACGAAGATCAGCGTGCCGTCGGCGATCTCCGGCTCGACGCCGATGCGCGTCTGCAGCACGGTACCGAGCTTCATCCTCGCCAGCTCGATCATCAGCCCGATCGAATTGGTGCGCGAGCGCCGCGTCAGGTCGATGATCGAGCGGCTGATCGCCTCCTCCACGGAAAGGCCGAGCGCGAGGCTGCCGTCGGACAGGATCACCTGCTCGCCGGAGAGGTCGAAGAGCTTCAACTCCTTGCGGCCGGCGAAGCGGCTTCCGGGATGGGCGACCACCCCCAGCGGCAGCGGCGCGGCAGCGATCCGGCGGACGCTGCGCGGCACCCTGACGTCGAAGGCGAGCGCCAGGTCGCAATCGCCCTCGGCGACCGCGTCGCAAGCCTGCTGCGAGGCGGCGACGCGCACGTCGACGGTGATCAGCGGGTGGCGCGACCAGAATTCGGCGAGTGCCGCCGGCATCAGGCCGCGTGCCACACTCTCGACCACGGTGACCGAAACGGCGCCGCGGTTCAAGCCGCGCAGATCGTTGATCTCCGACCAGGCGCGCGCCAGCTCGGTGGTGCTGTGACGGGCATGGTAGAGCAGCAGCTCGCCGGCGCTGGTCAGCTTCAGCCGCTGCCGAACGCGCTCGAACAGCGGCGTGCCGATCTCATCCTCGAGGCCCTTGATTACCCGGCTGATCGAGGACGGGGCGACGTTGAGCACCTGTGCCGTCTGGCGGATCGAGCCTAGCCGCGCGACCAGCTGGAAATAGTGGATGCGCGGGGAGACCAGGCCGAGCCGGTAGAGGTCCATCGCTCAGGCCGCCTCGAACAGCGGCACGATCTCCATTTCCGGCACCAGCACCAGGCCCTTGTCGGTGATGCGGATCTCCGGGATGACCGAGAGCGGGATGAGGTTGAAGCCCATATAGGGGATGGAGCAGCCGGCGGCTTCCCATTCCCGCTTCAGCGCCTTCACCTCTTCGGCGACTTCGGTCACGCGCTTGTCGGACAGCAGCCCGGCGATCGGCAGCTCGACCATCGCCGTCACCTTGCCGTCCACCACCACGCAGACGCCGCCCTGCGTCTCCTCGATGGCGCGCAGCGCCACCTGCATGTCGCTCTCGTCGACGCCGGCGATGATGATGTTGTGGCTGTCGTGGCCGACGGAGGAGGCGACGGCGCCGCGCTTCAGCGTGAAATTGCTGAGCAGGCCGTGCGCCACGTTGCCGGCCGACTTGCCGTGCCGCTCCACCACCGTGACGAAGCATAGGCCGTGCCTGTCGAAATGGCTCCGCCAGTCGTTGGCCGGCTCCAGCGTAATCGTCTCGTGGCCGAGCGTGATGCCGGGCAGCTCCGTGCGGATGGCATGCGCCACCACCGTCGCGGTGGGGAGATCTGGGGTGAGCCGGATCTGCTTCGGCAGCTTCACGGTGTGATAGGCCACCTCCGGATAGTGGTAGCGGGAGGACAAGGCCTGGTCGAGCAGCGGCGTGATTCTGCGGTTCTCCACGACGAGCTCGCCGCCATACCAGGTGCTGACCGGCTTGAAGGCATCGTCGAGCAGCACCAGGTCGGCGCGCCGGCCGCCGCCCAGCCCGCCGATCTCGCCGTCCATGCCGAAGCGGGTGGCGCCGTGCAGCGAGCCCATCGCCCAGGCCTGCTCTGGCGTCATGCCGGCCTTCATCGCCTCGCGCACCACCCAGTCGAGGCCGAACAGCAAGAGGTCGTCGGCGTCGCGGTCGTCGGTGCAGACCGCGATGCGCTTGTGCGAGGCGCCGAGCTCGGTGATGGTCCTGATCGCCTGCGGCAGGCTGTGCCACGGCGTGGTCGGCGGGCCGCCGCGCAGGAACAGCCAGATGCCGGCCTCCAGCATGTCGTCGGCGATCTCGCGGTCGATCGCCTCATGCGTGTCGGTGACGCCGGAGGCCGCGTATGCGGCGACGAACTCGCGCCCGTAGACATGGCCGGAGACCGGCCGGCCGCGCCGGAGCGCCGCCGCCAGGATGGCGTGGCTGCGCTCGTCGCCCATGGCGACCTGGACGAAGTCCATCTTCTCGCCGAGCGCGACGGCTTCCGGCCATTTGTCGAACAGCGCGCCGATCTTGTCGGCCGTCAGGTCGCCGCCGGCCGTTTCCAGCAGGGGCGAGGTCGCCGGAACCGTGCTGGGCACGGTGAGGAAGATCGACAGGGGCGCCTGGCGTGCGTCCTCGAGCATCGCCTCGACGCCGGCGACGTCCATCACATTGCCGATCTCGTGGCTGTCGCAGAAGATGGTCGTGGTGCCGTTGAGGAGAGCCGCCTCGGCATAGGCGCAGGCCGTCACCATCGAGGATTCGATGTGGATGTGCGGGTCGACGAGGCCCGGCGCGACGAGGCCGCCTTTGGCGTCGTAGATCTTGGCGCCGCCGCCCTTATAGCTGTCTGCCGGCTTCACCGCGGCAATGCGGCCGCCCGACAGCCAGATTTCCCGGCCGTCGAGGATGCGCTCCGAATAGGTCGACAGCACCCGCGCGCCGGCGATGACCTGATCGGGACCGGATCGTTCCGAGGCGACGTCGGCCAGTCTTCGCGTCATGGCCGACAGCGGTTGGACGGAGAAGCGGGTCAGCGGGCTCATGCCAGTTCCTTTGTTCCGATGGGGCGAGCGTTCGCGAGGGGCGCTCGCAGCGATCGATTCCGTGTCAATGATAGTCCGGAATGCCGGGCATCGTCATAAAGCCCGGCACGGCGCGGAAGCGTCGAGCCCAGCGGCGCAGCGCCGGATATTCGTCGTGGTCGACGCCGTAGTCGCGGCTAAGTGCGAAGGCCGGAAACACCGCGATGTCGGCGATAGTCGCGTGGCCGGCAGCGAACCAGTCCCGGCCATTGAAGCCGCGGGCGGTCATGTGGTCGTCCATGATGCGCAGCATCCTCGCCGCGAATGTCCGCAGCGTCTGCTCGTCGCCAGGGGTGTCGAACAGCGCGTTGCTGCGCGCGCGGACCGTCACCGAGAGGGAGGCGGCGGAAAACACCAGCCACTGCATCACGCCGGCAAAATCGGCGCCGTCGGCCGGCAGCCAGCGGCCGGATGGATCGCGGCTGCGAGCCAGGTGCGCAAGGATGGCTTCGGCGCCGTGGAGGACGAGGCCGCCGTCCTTGAGGATCGGCAGGCTGCCGAGCGGGTTCATCGTCAGATAACGCGGCGAGGCCTGCTCGTTGCCGGGAAAGGCGTCGACCGCGACCGTCTGCCATTCGAGACCCAGCATGGAGAGCGCCAGCCGGACCTTGTAGCAGCATTCGTCCAGCTCGTAGTTGTGGAGGACAATCCCCGCCATCACACGGCCTCCGTCGACAGGACGGCGTCGGCTGCCGGCGCCGATTCGAGGCGGTGCCGCAGCGCCGCCGTCCAGGCGAGAAAATGTTTCTGGCCTTCCCCCGAATAGGTTTCGGCCGGGCCGGCGATCACGATGTGCAGGGCGGTGCGCTCGTCGGAAAGCCGTTGCAGGCCGAGCAGCAGCGTGTCCGTGCCCGCCTCCAGACGGTAGAGATTGGCGCCAAGGCCGCCGAGCCGGGCTGGGCTCGCACCGCCTGCGAAAGGTCGGGGAGGAAAGCTTTCGACCGCCTGCAGCACCGTCTCGGCGGAGCCGGCCAGATAGAGGCTGCGCACCGGCACGACCTCGCCCGGATCGGCCGGGGCCGTTGCCGGCTCCGGATCCCTGCTCGCCCAGATCATGCCGGCCGCCTCGACCGTCCGGTAGGCCGGCACGGTGATCGTCTTCGGCACCTCCAGGTCGGGATGGGCGGGGATGTAACGGCAGCGGCCGGCCGCGTCGTACTGCCAGCCGTGGTAGAGGCAGGCGATATGGTCGCCGCGCACGAAACCGAAGCTGAGCTTCATGCCGCGATGCGGGCAGCGGTCCTCCCACACATGGGCGGCTCCGCTGCCGTCGCGCCACACCACGAACTCGCCTCCGCCGATATGGGTGCCGGCCGAACTCGCGGGCTCGATCGAGGTCGATAGCGCCACCGGATGCCAACCGCCGGTCATGGTCATCGCTCCTGGTCTCCTCCGGACGTTCGGTGAGTTGCGGTCCGCTCGCAGTCGAGCACGAGGCTGTCGAGCGGGCCGAGGCTGCACGCCATCTCGAACGCGTCGATCAGGTCCGGCTGGCCGGACACGTCGACGGTGAAGCGGCCGCTGCCGGCGCCGTGGATCGCGAGCTCCAGCTCGAGCCTGGCGGCGCGCTGGCGAACGAAGGCGGCGAAGCCGGGCTGCGCCAGCCGTCCGACGAAAGAAAGCCGTGTCGTTTCAGTCACTGCGGCCACGGTTGCCATTCCCGACGCATCACTGCCTACAATTCCAGCCCTTTGCCCAAACTATGTGCAACTTGATTTCTTTGTCTAATTAGGCATCATTTTTAGGCTTGTGCAAGCCCAAATTCCCTGACATGTGTTGCGTACAGAAGGACAAGATGGCCTTGAAAGAGCATGAATATCGAACATGCCGGCGGCCGGACACACAGGGGACGGGGGATGGCGCGCCGGCTGGCCCGGCGCTTCCTTCCGGCAATACGGGGTAGCATCATGTCTTTGGCGAGTTTCGTACAGCGCATGCCGAAGGCGGAGCTGCACCTGCATCTTGAAGGTGCGGTTTCAGCCTCGACCTTTGCCGAACTGGCTGCCCGCAACGGGGTCGCCCTGCCGGCCGGCAAGCCGGTTGCGGAACTCTACAGCTACGGCAATCTACAGGACTTCCTGAAGGTCTACGATCTCGTCTGCGCCTCGATCAGGACCGCGGACGATTTCTCGCGCGTCACCTCCGAGACGCTGGAGCGCTGTGCCCTCGGCGGCGCGCGCTATGTCGAGATGTTCTTCAGCCCGCACGCGCATCTCGCCCATGGCGTGGCCTACTCGACCATGCTGAGCGGCATCCTCGACGGTTTTCGCCGCGCGAAGGAGCGCTACGGCCTCGTGGCGAAGCTGATACCGGCGCATGCCAAGCCGCGTGGCGTCGAAGGCGGCGAGCGCTTCCTGGACATGGTGCTGGCCGAGCGGCCGGCCGAGGTGATCGGCATCGGCTTCGACTATGACGAGCGCCCTAACCCGCCGCCGATGTTCGCTGGTATCGTCGAGCGGGCACGGGCTGCCGGCCTGAACGTCACCAACCATGCCGGCGAGGACGGCCCGGCGGACTATGTCCGCGACAGCGTCGACGTGCTCGGCCTCGGCCGCGTCGACCACGGCTACCACGTCGTCGACGATCCGGCCCTGGTCGAGCATTGCCGGGAACGCAACATCGTCTTCACCTGCTGCCCGACCACCACGCTGACGACCACCGTCTGGCGCAACCTCGCCGCGTCCGACCATGCGATCCGCCGGATGATCGAGGCCGGGCTCAACGTCACCATCCACACCGACGACCCTGCGATGTTCGGCACGACGCTCGATCGGGAGTATGCGCTGGTTGCGGAAAACTTCGGCCTTTCCCCCCAGGCTCTCAAGACGATCGCGCTCGCCGGCCTCCAGGCCGCTTGGCTCGATGACGGCGTCAAGCAGGCATGGATTGCCGACTGGTCGGCCGAAATCGACCGCCTCATCGACACCGAACTTCCTCTCCCGAGCTGAACCGACACCGAACAAAGGACCGAAGCATGATCGATCTGCGCAATCTCTCCCGCCGAGGTTTCCTCAACATGGGCGCCGCCGCCGGCGCCTCGCTGCTCCTGCCGAAATCCGGCCTGGTCACGCCGGCGCGTGCGCAGACCCCGCTCGCGGCCGTCGCCGAGGAGGATGCCGTCATCGCCTTCGGCCACACCGGCCCGGTCACCGACGAGGGCTGGACCTGGAGCCACGACCAGGGCATGAAGGCCGTGCAGGCGGCCTTCCCCAAGCTGAAGACGCTGTTCGTCGAGAGCATTCCCTATTCGGCCGACGCCACCCGCACCTTCCGCCAGTTCATCTCGGAGGGCGCCAACATGGTGTTCGCCACCTCCAACTACGGCGACTTCCTCTATGACGTCGCCAAGCGCTCGCCCGACGTCGCCTTCTTCGAATGCGACGGCCGCAGCCCGCTCGACAATCTCGGCACCTACTACGTCGCCCACTGGTATCCGTCCTACGTGACGGGTGTCGCCGCCGGCCTGATGAGCAAGAGCGGCAAGCTCGGCTACGTCGCCTCCTTCCCGGTGCCGTCGGTCTATTCCGGCACCAACGCCTTCCTGATGGGCGCGCGCTCGGTCAACCCGAACGCGACGCTGCAGACCATCGTCATCAACTCCTGGTTCGATCCGCAGGCCGCCACCCAGGCCGGCACGGCGCTGCTCGACAATGGCGCGGACCTGCTGTTCGGCATCATGGACGAGGCCGGCTACCTGCAGGTCGCTGAGCAGCGCGGCGCCAAGGCGGTGATGTGGAACACCGACATCCGCCGCTACGGGCCGAAGGCCTATGTCAGCTCCATCATCGTCGACTTCAAGGAGTTCTACGTGAACCAGGTGCGCCAGCGGCTGGAGGGCAAGTGGGTGCCGAGCGGCAACATCCTGCCGATGACCGGCGGCGTCGACCGCGACGCCTGGGGCGAGAGCGTGCCGGAGGAGGTGCGCAAGCAGGCCGACGCCGCGCGCGACAAGATTCTTGGCGGCTGGAGCCCGTTCGCCGGCGAGATCAAGGATGCCAAGGGCGCGGTGCGCGTCGCCGCCGGTCAGACCATGACCGAGGAAGAGCTCTACAACTGGGATTGGTCGATCGAGGGCGTGAGCGGTCTCTGATCGCTTCGCGCAGGTCTATGCCCATGGATGCGATGCCCGACAGCGCCCCCGCGCAGCTTGCCCCAGGCACGCCGCCGCTGGTGCTGCTGAAAGGCATCGCCAAATATTTCCCCGGAGTCGTGGCCAACCAGGACGTCGACCTCGACGTTATGCCGGGGGAGATCCATGCCCTTCTCGGCGAGAACGGTGCCGGCAAGTCGACGCTGATGAACATCCTCATCGGCATCTATCAGCCCGATGCCGGCGAGATCATCGTCGACGGCTATGCGAAACATTTCGCCTCGCCGGTCGATGCGATCGCCGCCGGCGTCGGCATGGTCCACCAGCACTTCAAGCTGGTGAAGGCCTTCACCGTCGCCGAGAACATTCATCTCGGCTGGTCGCAGACGCCGAAGCGGATCAGCAGCGCCGCGCTCGAGGCGCGCACCGGGGAACTCGCCGCTTCGTTGAACCTCGCGGTGCGGCCGGGCGCGCGCGTCAGCGACCTGTCGACAGGCGAGCAGCAGCGCGTCGAGATTTTACGGGTGCTCGCCCGCAACGCCCGCGTGCTCATCCTCGACGAGCCGACCGCGGTGCTGACGCCGGCCGAGGCGCGCGAGCTGTTCAGGGCGCTGAAGCAGTTCGTGGCGCGCGGCAACGCCGTGATCTTCATCAGCCACAAGCTCGACGAAGTGCTGGAGATATCGGACCGGGTGACCGTGCTGCGCGGCGGGCGCAAGGTGACAACCGAGCGGACGGCGGACTGCACCGAGACCATGCTGGCGCGGCTGATGGTCGGCCGCGAGATCGTGCTCAGCGACCTGCGCGCCCGCGCCCCCGGCGCCGCGAAAATCTCGGCCGAGCCGGTGATGAGCCTGCGTGGGGTCTCGGCGCGTGACGATCTCGGCCACGCCGCGCTCGACCGGGTGAGCCTCGACATCCATGCCGGCGAGATTTTTGGCATCGCCGGGGTGGCCGGCAACGGCCAGAAGGAGCTCAGTCAGGTGCTCACCGGCATGCGGCCTGCGATTGCCGGACAGATTCTCGTCGACGGACGCGATTTTTCGGCCGCCGATGCCGCCACCTTCGCCGCCGTCGGCGTCGGTCACATTCCGGAGGACCGGCTGCACAGCGGCCTGGCGCCGGCCCTGTCGGTCACCGACAACGCCGTGATCCGCGAATACGGCAAGGCGCCCGTCTCCGCCGGCCTGCTCTACCGGCCGCGCGAGGCGACCGCGCTGGCCCACTCGATCGCCGAGGCGGCGTCCGTCGCGGTGCCGGACTTCGGCATGCCGGTGCGCAATCTCTCCGGCGGCAACCAGCAGCGCCTGGTCGCCCGCCGGGAGATGCGCATCGCCTCGAAGGTGCTGATCGCCGCCTATCCGAGCCGCGGCCTCGATGTCGGCGCCATCAACACGATGATGCGCTACCTGGTGGAGCTGCGCGACGCCGGCGTCGCCGTCCTGGTCATCTCGGAAGAGCTCGAGGAACTGCTCAACCTCTCCGACCGCATCGCAGTGCTCTTCCACGGCGCGATCATGGGCGTCGTCGATACGGCGACGGCCGACATCGAGGAGATCGGGCTGATGATGGGCGGCCAGCGCAAGGCGCAGGCGCCGCAGCCCGCGGGATTCTGATCATGACACTTCGCATCCAGCGCATTCCTTCCGCCACGCCCGCAGCCGCGCTCGGCGCACGCGCCGCCGCAATCGTGCTCGCGCTGCTGACGGCCGGGCTGGTGCTTGCCGCGAGCGGCGCCGATCCCATAAGGCTGGCGTCGCAGGTGATCGGCTCGACCTTCGGGTCGAGCTTCGGCCTGGAGGATGTCGGGCTGCTCGTCACGCCGCTGATCCTCACCGGCCTGTCGGTGGCGGTCGCGCTCAAGATCGGTGCCTGGAACATCGGCGCCGAGGGGCAATTCTATGCCGGCGCCTTCGCCGCCACCGCCGTTGCGCTGTTCGTGCCCGGCCCGAGCGTGGTCATGCTGCCGCTGATGTTCCTCGCCGGCGCCCTGGGCGGGCTGGTCTGGATCCTTGTCCCGACGCTGGCGCGCGCCTACGCCGATGTCAGCGAACTGATCACGACGCTGCTGCTCAATTTTGTCGCCACGCTGATGGTCTACTACGTCTCCACCGGTCCGTGGCTCGACCCCAGCGGCCATGCACTGGCGACGACGGCGCGGCTGTCGCACGACATTCCGGAATTCTGGGGCATCGTGCATTGGGGCTTTCCGCTCGCCATCCTGCTCACCGTTCTCGTTGCCGCCGTCCTCAACTTCACCCGCTGGGGCTACGAGGTCCGCATCGCCGGGTCCAATCCGCAGGCCGCGCACTATGCCGGCATGCCCTTCCGCCGCCGCCTGATCGTGGTGATGCTGCTGTCGGGCGCCATCGCCGGCGTGGCCGGAATGTTTGAGGTTACCGGCACGGTGCACCGGCTGCAGGGCGGCATCTCCAACAATTTCGGCTATCTCGGCATCATGGTCGCGGTCCTGGCCCGCGGCTCGGCGCTCGGCGTGCTCGCGGGGGCGGCGCTGATGGCGGTGATCCTCAATTCGGGGATCATCCTGCAGACGCAGGGCATCACCGTGTCGACCGTCCTGGCGATCACCGGCCTGATCCTGTTCTTCACCGCCATCGGCGACGAGTTCGCCCATTACCGGATCATCCGGACAAGACCCGCGGGAGCTTGAGAAGACCATGGATCTGATCGCGGGCCTTCTGCAAACCTCCATCCTCGCCGGCGGCGTGCTGGCGCTCGCCGCGCTCGGCGAGGTGCTGGCCGAGCGCGTCGGCGTCGTCAATCTCGGCGTCGAGGGGCTGATGGCGCTGGGGGCGATCACCGGCATCGCCACGGTGGTCGCGGTGCCGAGCCCGACGCTCGGCTTCCTGCTGGCGCTGCTCGTCGGGCTCCTCTTCGGCATGATCTTCGCGACGGCGACGGTCCATGTCCGCGCCAACCAGGTGCTGTGCGGCCTGGCGCTCACGCTCATCGGCACCGGGCTGGCAGCCACCATCGGCAAGGCCTATTCCGGCATGCCGGCGCCGGCGACCTTCGCGCCCATCGCCATCCCCATTCTCAGCGACATACCACTGGTCGGGCGAGCGTTGTTCACCCAGAACATCCTCGTCTACCTGATCTACATCGTCCTGCCGTTCGCGCTGCATCATCTGATGTTCCGCACCCGCCACGGGCTGGATCTCAGGGCGGTCGGCGAGAATCCGGCAGCCGCCGATGCCGCCGGCATCCCGGTGCAGAAGATCAGGTTCTGGTACGTGTCGGCCGGGGCCGCGCTGGCCGCCGGTTCCGGCGCCTACCTGACGCTCGCCTTCGTGCCGTCCTGGTCGGAGGGCGTGGTGGCAGGCCGGGGCTGGATCGCCGTATCGCTGGTCATCTTCGCCGGATATCGCCCGCTCAACGCGGTGCTCGCGGCCCTGCTGTTCGGCCTGATCACCTCGCTCGGCTTCGTCGGCCAAGCGCGCAACTGGCCGATCGCCGCGCCCTTCCTGTCGATGCTGCCCTATCTCGGCACCATCGCGCTGATCATCGTGCCGGTGCTCGCCTGGCACAAGGTCAGGCGGCTGATGGCGGCGCCTGCCGCTCTTGGCGCGCCCTATTATCGCGACGTGCGGTGAGCGGCGAAAAGATGCACTAAGCGCGCGGGTATCCCGGCAAGGGCATCGAAATTCGCTGTGACAGCCGCCGCGCAATGGCGCACAATCCCGCTCCCTGCCGGAGCCGTGCCATGCCTGTCGATGCCGCAGCCCTGATCGCCCGCTTCCTGCTCGCCTGCGTATTCCTGCCCAACGGCATCATGAAGCTCACGGACATCCCGGCAACCGCCGGCTATTTCGCGGGGCTCGGCCTGCCGGCGCCGCTGGCGCTCGCCTGGGCGGCGGGGCTGTTCGAGCTGATCGCCGGCCTGTGCGTGGTGGCGGGGTTGCAGACCCGCATCGCGGCAGTGTTGCTCGCCGCGTTCTGCCTCATTGCCGGAGCGCTCGGTCATGCCGGCCAAGGCGGCGACGATCCGGCGCTGGGCTTCATGCACATGCAGGCGCTGCTCAAGGATATCGGCCTCGCCGGCGGCTTCCTGGCCCTCGCATTGGCCGGCCCCGGGCGGTTCTCGATCGACGCGGCGCGGCCTTAGCCCCGCGCCGAGACAAACGACATTCAAGTCGCCCGGCCGGGAAATGGCAGCTACTTTCCTCGCCTGCGTCGCTTTTTCATGGTGCCGATTTGGCAAACTACATAGAATGGACCGTCGCCCCGGTCTCCAGTGGCATACGGGGCGCTTGAAAGAGCAGATCATGCTTTCGCCGACTGTGGGGAGGCATGGCATGACCGCCAATGGGATGGCGAATTCCGCCGAGTTGCGCATCCTGACGAAAGCCGTCGACGATTACTGCCGCGAGCACCGGGTTGCAGACGGTCCGGCGCGCGACCACATCGCGTACCTGGTCATGCAGCTTTTCCGGCAGGGCGCGATCGATCCCCTGCAACTCGAGGAGGGCCTGGACGCGATCATCGAAGCCAACGCGACGGTATCCGCCCGCCCTCGGACACAACGCCCCTCATAGGCGGGCGACAGCCCGGCCGCCATTCCACCGCAAGACGCCCCGCTACTCCCCGATCGCAAGCTCCAGCTTGCGGCCGGTCACGCGGGCAAGGTGGCCGAGCCGTCCGGCGGGGCGTTCGCCGGCAAGGCCCGCCAGATCCCTCGGCACCACCAGGGCCAGGGCGCCGTTCGCGCGGGCTTCCCATCTGAGCCGGGGGATGACGCCCGGCATCGATGCCGAAAGCAGGTAAACCACACGCATCATCGCGCCCAGCAGGCGCGCGCGCTCAAGGTAGCGCGGCGTCGCCAGTTTTGCGATCTCGGCGACTCCGGAATCCTGGAAGACGCCCTCGTGGCGGAAATAATTGGTCAGCGCCAGGAAAGCGCGGCCGGGATGGTCGACGCCGATGAAGGAGGCGTGCGCGATGATGTTGAGCGACTGGGTGCCGCGGTATTCGGGATGGGCGCGCCAGCCGATGTCGGCCAGCAGGCACGCCGCCCGCCGGTAGCGCGTCTCCTCCTCGGTCTCGTCGAGGCCGAAGGCGGCGAAGGAGTAGCCCGTCCATTCCGCCAGTTCGCGCGCATGCGTGACCGAGCGGGCCCTGAGCAGCGCAAGTTCCTCCGAAGCCGAGATGAGCGGGTCGGCGCGCTGCTCCTGCGCCGACAGCAGCGAATAGAGAAAACCCTCGCGCACGCCGAGCGCCGAGACAACGATCTTCGATGGCTTCATCGCCGCGATGATCTCCAGCAGCACCGCCGCGCCATAAGGCAGCAGCGCCCGCCGGTTCTTCGAGACGCCCTCGATGCCCTTGATCTTCTCGACCTCGCCCCTGGCGACCTGGCGCAGGAAGGAAAGAGAGCTTTCGATGCCCATCTCGTAGTGGTGCATCACCGCCAGCGGATAGCTGGTGGCGTTCATGTGCAGCCGCGCCAGATTTCGCCAGGTGCCGCCGACCGCATAGAAGGCGCGTCCCTCCCCCGCCTTGAGCAGCTTCGCCCTGGCAAGCTCGTCGCGGGCGATCTTCGCGGCGGCGGCAAGCGAATTCTTCGCCATGTCCTGCAGCCTGAGGCCGCCGAGCGGCAGGGTGATGCCGTCGCCGATCCGATCGCCGTCGACATCGACCAGTTCCAGGCTGCCGCCGCCGAGATCGCCGGCGATTCCCTGGGCCGGATGGAAGCCGGAGACCACGCCTAGAGCCGAATAATGAGCCTCCTCGCGGCCGCTGAGCACACGGATGCCGGTTCCGAGGATCTCCTCGGCCCGGTGGATGAAATCCGGGCCGTTGACGGCCTCGCGCGCCGCCGCCGTGGCGATCACATAGGGCTCACCCGCCCCTGCCTGTTCCGACAAGGCGCGGAAGCGGCGGAACTCATCGACGGCGCGGGTGACGCCCTCGGGATCGAGCTTGCCGGTGGAGACGATGCCGCGACCGAGACCGGCCAGCATCTTCTCGTTGAAGAGCACCGTGGGCGACCGGGCGATCCCCTCATAGATGACGAGGCGAATCGAGTTCGACCCGATGTCGATGATGGAGACCGGACTGCGATCCTGCAGCCGACCCTGCGATTGCGACTGCATCAGGTGGCGGTCGCAGCCGCCTTCTTGCGACGACGGAACGGAGCGATCTGCTTGGGAGCGTGGCTCTTGAGCGCAACGCCGCGCCCGGACAGGCTGGGATTGGTCATGAAATATTCCTGGGCGTTGAACGGTTCCTCGCCCTCGTCCGGCGCGATCCGCCGCGAGGTGCCGTCAGGCAATACTTCAAAGCTCTGCTGGTTGTCCATGATGTTGCCGAGCATGATCTGGCCCAGCACCTGTTCATGCACAGTGGGATTGGTGATGGGCACCAGGGTCTCGACGCGGCGGTCGAGATTGCGCGGCATCATGTCGGCCGAGCTGATATAGAGGATGGCCTCGTCGTCCGGCAGGCCGTGGCCGTTGCCGAAGCAGAAGATGCGGCTGTGTTCGAGGAAACGGCCGACGATCGACTTCACCCGGATGTTGTCGGACAGGCCCGGCACCTGCGGCCTGAGGCAGCAGATGCCGCGCACCACGAGGTCGATCTCGACGCCGTTGCGACTCGCCTCGTAGAGCGCGTCGATGACCGTCGGATCGACGAGCGAATTCATCTTCATCCAGATGCGCGCCGGGCGCCCGCCGCGGGCGTGCTCGATCTCGTCGGCTATGTGCTTGAGAATGCGGCTGCGCAGCGTCAGCGGCGACATGGCGATCGCCATCTCCTCGGCAGGCTCGGCATAGCCGGTGATGTAGTTGAAGATGTGGGCGACGTCGCGGGCGATGCGCGGGTCGGTCGTGAAGAACGACAGGTCGGTGTAGATGCGCGCGGTGATCGGATGGTAGTTGCCGGTGCCGAGATGCACGTAGTTGCGCAGCCGGCCGTCCTCGCGGCGCACCACCAGCGACATCTTGGCATGGGTCTTCAGCTCGAGGAAGCCGAACACCACCTGCACGCCGGCGCGCTCCAGGTCGCGCGCCCAGCGGATGTTGGCTTCCTCGTCGAAGCGCGCCTTGAGCTCGACCAGCGCGGTGACCGACTTGCCGGCCTCGGCGGCATCCACCAGCGCGCGCACGATCGGGCTGTCGTTGGAGGTGCGGTAGAGCGTCTGCTTGATCGCGACGACGTCCGGATCGACGGCGGCCTGGCGCAGAAACTGCACCACCACGTCGAAGGACTCGTAGGGATGGTGGACGACGATGTCCTTCTCGCGGATCGCCGCGAAACAATCGCCGCGATGCTCGCGGATGCGCTCGGGAAAGCGCGGATTGTACGGCACGAACTTCAGGTCGTCGCGGGCGACGGCGACGATCTCGGAGATCTGGCCGAGCGCCAGCGGACCGTCGATGACGCTGATGCGGCTCGACGACACGCCGAGTTCGCCGGCGACGAAATCGCGCAGTTCCGCCGGCATCCGGCCGTCGAACTCGATGCGGATGACCGAGCCGCGCCGGCGCCGCTTCAGCGCCGTCTCGAACAGCCGCACCAGATCCTCCGATTCCTCCTCGACCTCGATGTCGCTGTCGCGGATGAGGCGGAAGGTGCCGGAGCCTTGCAGCTCGTAGCCCGGAAACAGCCGGCCGATGAAGATGCCGACCGCCTCCTCGAGCGGGATGAAGCGCACCTTGGACTTGCCGTTGGCCGACTTGCCGTCCGGCAGCCGGATGTAGCGCTTCAGCGCCACCGGCAGCCTCAGCAGGGCGTTCATCTCCTCGCGATCCTTCAGATGCCTCAGCTGGAGAGCGATCGAGAAGCCGAGATTGGGAATGAACGGGAACGGATGCGCGGGGTCGATCGACAGCGGCGTCATCACCGGAAAAATCTGCTCCTGGAAATGGTCCTCCAGCCAGGCCTGCTCCTCCCTGGTCAGCGCCTCGGCCGTCAGGGTCTCTATTCCCTCGGCCTTCAGCAGCACCATCAGCGCGGCGAGGCTGGTCTGCTGGTCCTCCTGCAGGCGGCTGACCTCGAGCAGCAACTGCTCGAGCTGCTGCTCGGGCGTGCGCCCGTCGGGGCTGCGCAGCGTGATGCCCTCGCGCACCTGGCCGGCGAGGCCGGCGACGCGCACCATGAAGAACTCGTCGAGATTGGCGGCGGAGATCGACAGGAAGCGCACGCGCTCCAGCAGCGGATGATGATCGTTCTGCGATTCCTCCAGCACCCGGCGGTTGAACTGCAGCCACGAGAACTCGCGGTTGACGAAACGGTCGGGATTGCCCGCGGCCGCGTCGCCCGCCGGCACCTCGGCGGTCGCGAACTCGGTCTGCAATGGTCTCAGTTCGTTCATGGCGGCAAAACCCCGGCTATCGCCCGCACCTAACGCGGCAAGCCTACCTCCTGACAGGCGAATGTGACAGTTTGATTTCAGAAAGCGCAAGACGATTGGCGGACGGCATCGAGCCTGATAAGAGGCTGCCAGAACTTTCAGGAGACAGCGATGGCCGGCGGTTCCATTCCCCATTTCCAGAACGACGCGGGGCATGCGGCGATCGACATCGGCGTCAAGGAGTTCATGTGCGTGGGCGCCAATCCGCCCTTCGACCATCCGCATGTCTTCCTCGACATGGGCGCCGAGGACGAGAAGGTCTGCCCCTACTGCTCGACGCTCTTCCGCTACGACCCGGCGCTGAAGGCGACCGAGACGCGCCCCGACGGCTGCTTTTACCACCAGCGTTCGGCAGCCTGACCCACGGCCCGGCGGGGCCGCGGTGCCCGTCGACCACCCGTCCGACATCATCGTCGCCGGCGCCGGCATCGCCGGGCTTACCGCGGCGCTCGCCTTTTCCACACGCGGCTTTCCCGTCCGGGTGTTCGAGCGCTCGCCGGAACTGCGCGACATCGGCGCCGGGCTGCAACTCTCCCCCAACGCGACGCGCATCCTCGGCCGGTTGGGCGTGCTTGGCGACATCGAAGCCGTCGCCGTCCGTCCGCCCGCCATCGTGCTGCGCCGTGCCAGGGATCTGCGGGAACTCGCCCGCGTCCCGCTCGGCGAGCAGGCGGAAGCGCGCTGGGGGGCGCCTTATCTGGTCGTCCACCGCGCCGATCTACAGGCGGTACTGCTGGCGGCGATCGCGCGCCACGGCACGATCAGGATCGAGACCGGCGCCACTGTGCTCGGCATGACGGCCGGCGCTGATGGCGCGGCGACGTCCGTTCAAACCGGCGACGCCGTGCACGGCGGTCCCTTGCAGACCGTCGTGGGCCGGCTGGTCGTCGGCGCCGACGGCGTGTGGTCCGGGCTGCGCCAAAAGATGCACCCGGCGGGTGGCATGAGCCGCTTTGCAGGCCATGTCGCCTGGCGCCGTACGCTCTCCGCCAACCATCCGCTGGCCGCCGGCCTGTCGCTCGGCAGCGCGGTCAACGCCTTCCTGCATCCGGGCTTTCACCTCGTCGCCTATCCGGTGCGGGCCGGCGCCGAAGTCAACCTCGTGGCCTTCACGCCGGGCAGGAGCCTGGCCGAGGACTGGTCCGCCAAAACCGACCCGGAGCCGCTGCGCCGGGCGATGGAGCATACGGCACGCCCCCTCGCCGCGCTCGCCGACGACGACGCGGCATGGACGGCGTGGCCGATCCATACCGCCGACGACAACCATCGCTGGACCGATCCCGGCGGCCTCACGCTGATCGGCGACGCGGCGCATGCGATGACGCCGTTCGCCGCGCAGGGGGCGGCTATGGCGATCGAGGATGCGGACACGCTTGCCGCCTTCGTCGCGGCGCGGCCGGACAGGCTTGCCGAGGCGCTGGCGGACTGGGAGGCGTCACGCCGCCCGCGCATCAGCCGCGTCGCCCGGCGCGGCGCCTTCAACCGCTTCGTCTGGCATGCGGCTGGGCCGGTCGCGCGGGCGCGCGATCTCGCGCTCGCCCTGCGGGCGCCCGAAAAGCTGATGGCCGATCTGGATTGGCTCTACGGGCCGGAGAACAAGCCCGGCTGAGCACCGGCCTCAATTGTACAGGTCGAGCGACCAGCGCAGCGTCGCCGGCAACGGACTCCACAGGCCGGTGGTGATGCCTGCCTCGCGCAAGGCGCGGGCCGTCCAGGTGTTGCAGCCGAGCAGCGCGGTGAAAGTGCCGTCGGCCTCGTAGAACTTGTCGAAGCGGCCGTAGCCGACGCCCGGAATGATCAGCGGCCCTTCGGCGTCGTCGAAAAAGCTGTCGCGAATGAAGGCCAGCATCGCGGTGAACTGCCGCTCGTCGACCTCGAAGCCGGCGACATCGGGATGCGGCTCGGCGATGGCGCCGGCGATGTCGATGTGCATGGCCGCGCGGTCGAGCGTCAGGCCGCGCAGCAGGGGCAGCGGCCGCAACTGATCCCAGGTCGGCGTGGCGATGTAGAACTCGCGGCTGCCGCGGCCGAACACGAGATACTTGACCTCCGGCGCGTCGAGCGGCATGCCGTCGCGCAGGAGGAAGCCGAACGTCTCCACCACCTCGTCGTCCACCGGCACGGCGATGTCGGTGTGGATCGGGTTGGACAGCACAAGAATCCGGCGCGTCTTCGGCCCTTCGTCGGCCGCCACCCCGAGCAGCGGCCGCGGCACCAGCGCGCCCAGCGCGACCACCGCCGCGAACAGGCCGACGGCCCACGCCATCATGCGGAAAAGCCGCCTCATTCCCATCTCCTATCCGCGCGATTCGCAGGCCCGCACAGGAAAAACCCGGCGATTGCGCCGGGCTCAAGGCAATTCCGTCGTCGGCCGCCTAGTGCAGGATCTGGCTGAGGAAGAGTTTCGTCCGCTCGTGCTGCGGATGGTCGAAGAACTCGGCCGGCGTGTTCTGCTCGACGATCTGGCCTTGGTCCATGAAGATGACGCGGTTCGCCACCTTCCTGGCAAAACCCATCTCGTGGGTGACGCACAGCATGGTCATGCCTTCTTCCGCCAGGCCGACCATGGTCTCCAGCACTTCCTTGATCATCTCGGGGTCGAGGGCCGAGGTCGGCTCGTCGAACAGCATGATGCGCGGGTTCATGCACAGCGAGCGGGCGATCGCCACGCGCTGCTGCTGGCCGCCGGAGAGCTGGCCGGGATATTTGTTGGCCTGCTCGGGGATCTTCACCCGCCGCAGGAAGTGCATGGCGGCCTCCTCCGCCTGCTTCTTCGGCACCTTGCGCACCCAGATCGGCGCCAGCGTGCAGTTCTCGAGGATGGTGAGATGCGGGAACAGGTTGAAGTGCTGGAACACCATGCCGACCTCGCGGCGGACCTCGTCGATCTTCTTGAGATCGTTGGTGAGCTCCTTGCCATCGACGACGATCTTGCCCTTCTGATGCTCCTCCAGCCGGTTGATGCAGCGGATCATCGTCGACTTGCCCGAGCCGGACGGGCCGCAGATGACGATGCGCTCGCCGCGCATCACCTTGAGGTTGATGTCCTTCAGCACGTGGAAGTCGCCGTACCATTTGTGCATGCCGGCGATCTCGATCGCCACGTCCGTGTCGGAGACGTGCATCTTCTTGACGTCGACCTTGATCTCTTCGGCGCTGACAGCGTTTTCGATCGCCATTGATAGTCGTCCCTTGTTATCGCTTGTGGCCGGTGTCGAGACGCCGCTCCATGTAGATGGAATAGCGCGACATGCCGAAGCAGAATATCCAGAATACGAAGCCGGCGAAGACCAGCCCGCTCATCGGCGTCTGGGCGGACGCCCAGGTGGCGTCGGCGAAGTTCTGCCGGACGATGCCGAGCAGGTCGAACATGCCGATGATGTAGACCAGGCTGGTGTCCTTGAACATGCCGATGAAGGTGTTGACGATGCCGGGGATGACCAGCTTCAGCGCCTGCGGCAGGACGATCAGCCCGGTCTTCTGCCAGTAGGTCAGGCCGAGCGAGTCCGCGCCCTCGTACTGCCCCTTGGGGATCGCCTGGAGGCCGCCGCGGATCACCTCGGCCATGTAGGCGGAGGCGAACAGCGCGACGCCGATCAGCGCCCGCAGGAACTTGTCGAAGGTCATGCCGGCCGGCAGGAACAGCGGCAGCATGACGCTCGCCATGAACAGCACCGTCACCAGCGGCACGCCGCGCACCGTCTCGATGAAGATGACGCAGACCGCCTTCACCACCGGCAGGCGCGAGCGGCGCCCGAGCGCCAGCAGGATGCCGAGCGGCAGCGACACGGCGATGCCGACCGTCGACAGCACCAGCGTCACCAGCAGGCCGCCCCAGAGCTGCGTCTCGACATAGGGCAGGCCGAAGGCACCGCCGACCAGCAGGAAGAAGGCGACGAAGGGGAAGACTAGGAAGAGAAGGATGGCGTTCAGCCCCTTGCGGGGTATGCGCGGGACCATCAGCGGCACCAGCAGCGCCACGAACATCACCGCCACCAGGATGACGCGCCAGCGCTCGCTGTCTGTATAGCGGCCGAACATGAACTGCGCGAACTTGGCGTTGATAAAGGCCCAGCAGGCGCCCGACCAGCCCTCCGGCTGGCTGCCGCCCTGCGCGACGGTGGCGCAGACCGCCCGGTCGGCGCCGGTCCACTGCGCGCTGAACAGCACCCAGTTGAGGATCGGCGGCAGCACCAGTGCGACGACGATCAGGCCGACCAGCGTCAGCAACCCGTCGAGCGGCGTCGCCACCAAATTCTTGCGCAGCCAGGCGACGGCTCCGCGCTCGCGCGCCGGCGCCTTTTGCGCCAGCGCCATCTCGGTACGGACCCAGGAGAGATCGTGTTCCTGCATCTATCTCTCCACCAGCGCCATCTTGGCGTTGAACCAGTTCATGAAGGCGGAGGTCGCGAGGCTGATGCCGAGATAGATCACCATCCACACCGCGACGATCTCTATGGCCTGGCCGCTCTGGTTGAGGATGGTGCCGCCGACGGCCGTCAGGTCGGGATAGCCGATGGCGATGGCCAGCGACGAGTTTTTTGTCAGGTTGAGATACTGGCTGGTGAGCGGCGGAATGACGATGCGCATGGCCTGCGGCACCACCACCAGCCTGAGCGCCTGGCCGGAGCGCAGGCCGAGCGCGAAGGACGCCTCGCTCTGCCCCTTGCTGACGCCGAGGATGCCGGCCCGGACGATCTCGGCGATGAAGGAGGCGGTGTAGAAGGACAAAGCGAGATAGAGCGACAGGAACTCCGGCGTCACGGAGAAACCGCCGGTGAGGTTGAAGGTCTGCTTCTGCGGATAGTCGAAGCTGAGCGGCATGCCGGCGGCGAAATAGGCAAGCAGCGGCAGGCCGACGATCAGGCCGAGATTCGTCCACATGACCGGGAACTGCTGGCCGGTCGCCTCCTGGCGCTGGCGGGCGCGGCGGGCGACGAATACCGCCATGACGACGGCGAGCGTCAGTCCGAGCGGGATCAGCCAGGCGCCGTCGCCCCAGATCGCCTTGGGCAGATAGAAGCCGCGCTGGTTCAGATAGGCGCCGAAGGGCAGCGCGATGCTGTCGCGCGCCGCCGGCAGCACCGAGATGACGCCGAAATACCAGAAGAAGATGACCAGCAGCGGCGGAATATTGCGGAACACCTCGACATAGACGAGCGCGATCTTGCGGATCAGCCAGTTGTTGGAGAGCCGCGCGATGCCGACGACAAAGCCGATGACCGTGGCGGTGACGATGCCCGCGGCCGCGACCAGCAGGGTGTTGAGCAGGCCGACCAGAAGGGCGCGCGAATAGCGCGAATCGGAGGTGTAGGCGATCAGGCTCTGGCTGATGTCGAAGCCGGCCCGCTGATTCAGGAAGGCGAAGCCCGACGAAATGTTGAGCCGTCGCAGATTGTCGACCGTATTGCCGACGATCCAGTAGATGAACAGCACGAGCAGGACGAACAGGACGATCTGATAGAGGATGCCGCGCACGCGCGGATCGTTGAGGACCGACGACCGCGGCGCGGCCGTCCTTCCGAATGCGTCTTGCGAGGCCATAATGGTCTCCCTTCGATGGAGACCGGGAGGTGTGGACCGCCTCCCGGATCGCCCGGCCTCAGCGGATCGGAATTGCGTATTGGATGCCGCCCTTGGTCCAGAGGGCGTTGAGGCCGCGCGCGATCTTCAGCGGGCTGCCCTGGCCGATGTTGCGCTCGAAGACCTCGCCGTAATTGCCCACACCCTTGACGATGTTGACGACCCAGTCCTCGGACAGGCCGAGGCCGGCGCCGAGCTTGCTGTCGGCCTCCTGGCCGAGCACGCGCTTGATGTCGGGATTGGGCGAGGCCTTCATCTCCTCGACATTGGCCTGGGTGATGCCGAGTTCCTCGGCCAGCACCATCGCGTTCAGCGTCCATTTGACGAGGTCGAACCACTGGTCGTCGCCCTGGCGCACGGCCGGGCCGAGCGGCTCCTTGGAGATGATCTCCGGCAGCACGACGTGATCGTCGGGGGCCGCCAGCGTCAGGCGGATCGAATAGAGGCCGGACTGGTCGGTGGTGTAGGCGTCGCAGCGGCCGGAGTCGTAGGCGGCGTTGACCTCCTCCAGCTTCTCGAACACGACCGGATTGTATTCGAGGTTGTTGGCCTTGAAATAGTCGGCGAGATTGAGCTCGGTGGTGGTGCCGCTCTGCACGCAGACGGAGGCGCCGGAAAGCTGCAACGCCGAGTTGACGCCCGGCAGCTTCTTGCCGTTGATCATGAAGCCCTGGCCGTCATAATAGTTCACGCCGGCGAAGTTGAAGCCCAGCGAGGTGTCGCGGCTCAGCGTCCAGGTGGTGTTGCGCGCCAGCAGATCGATCTCGCCCGACTGCAGCGCGGTGAAGCGCTCCTTGGCATTCGTCGGCGTGAACTTCACCTTGGTCGGATCACCGAAGATGGCAGCGGCCACGGCCCGGCAGAAATCAACGTCGAAGCCGGTCCATTCGCCCTTGTCGTTGGGCGCCGAGAAGCCGGCGAGCGCCGTGTTCACGCCGCACTGCACGAAGCCCTTCGCCTTCACGTCGTCCAGCGTGGCGGCGGACGCGGCAGAGGCCGCCATTCCGAGCGCGGCCGCGCCGAGAATGACCTTCACAGTGTTTTTCATGTTTTCGAACCCTTTTCTGCTTTGGCGGGATTCCATCCCGATTTCCCCTGCGAGGTGGCGTTTTTCGCTCCGGCCCATCTCCGGAACGCCGCATCTTTGACCCCGTTTGCGCATCGAAGGCGATAATTTCGGCGAGGTCAAGCGGAATGACCGGATGCCGCAAGGTCAGGAAATCACTTGTCGCGGAGCGGCCGCCGCGTGGCATGCCTTGGCGCCGAGGACGCTTTCCCGAACCACATATTCCCGCGAGGCGGGAGCGGCGCGCCTCGGCGCAATCGCTTGGCCCCGGACTGGCGGGCGATCACGGTTGCGCCCGGAGGGCGGCAGCCGTAAGGCTGGTCGCGCGATCGGACGACAAGGACGGAAAATGGCAGGCCGCGACGACACCCCCCAAGGCATCAACACGAAGCTGGCGCATGCCGGCAACGATCCGCGCGACTTCTTCGGTTTCGTCAACCCGCCGGTGGTGCACGCTTCGACCGTGCTCTTTCCCGATGCAGCCACCATGGCCGAGCGCAACCAGAAATACACATACGGCACGCGCGGCACCCCGACCACCGATGCGCTGACTTCGGCCATCGACGTACTGGAGGGCTCGGCCGGCACCATCGTCGTGCCGTCCGGCCTCGCCGCGGTGACCGTGCCGCTGCTCGCCTTCCTCTCGTCGGGCGACCATCTCCTGATCACGGATTCCGTCTACCACCCGACCCGAAACTTCGCTGACACAATGCTCAAGCGGCTCGGTGTCGAGGTCGAGTACTACGATCCGCTTGTGGGGGCCGGCATCGGCCGGCTGATGAAGCCCAACACGAAGGTCGTCTTCACCGAGTCCCCGGGCTCCAACACGTTCGAGATGCAGGACGTCCCGGCGATCGCGAAGACTGCCAAAGCGCGTGGGGCTGTGGTCATGATGGACAACACCTGGGCGACGCCGCTCTTTTTCCGGCCGCTCGACCACGGCGTCGATATCTCGATCCATGCGGCAACCAAATACCCGGCCGGCCATTCCGACGTCCTGATCGGCACGGTCTCGGCCAATAAGGCGCATTGGGAAACGCTTTGTGAGACGTTCAACACGCTCGGCTGCTGCTCCGGGCCGGACGACGTCTACCAGACCCTGCGGGGGCTTCGCACCATGGGCGTGCGGCTGCAGCGCCATCAGGAGAGCGCGCTGACGCTCGCCCGCTGGCTGGAGGAACAGCCCGGCATCGCCCGCGTGCTGCACCCTGCCCTGCCCAGCCATCCCGGTCATGCGATCTGGAAGCGCGATTTTTCCGGATCGAGCGGCATCTTCTCGATCGTGCTCGTCGGCGGCGTTCGCCAGGCCCACGCCTTCCTCGACGCGCTGAAAATCTTCGGCCTGGGCTATTCCTGGGGCGGCTTCGAAAGCCTCGCCGTGCCGGTGCGGCTCACCGACCGCACCATCGCCACCGGCCAGTATGACGGGCCGGTGCTGCGCCTGCAGATCGGCCTGGAGGACGTCGACGACCTCAAGGCCGATCTGGAGTGCGGGCTGGCCGCGGCGGCCGCGGTATAGAAGCGGCGCCAGAGCGCCATTCGATCACCAAGCCGGCTTTCTGACCTTCGGAAACGCGTACAAACAGGACCGGCCCCGGATCAGGCCGTGGTCCATCGCGCGCGGCGGTGAAGTCCGTCATCGTTGCAACGACTGAACAGCACCCGGCCGGGTTCCCGTGCATTTCCGTTCCAGCATGAATGCTCAACGCGGACTTTCCGCGTTTCCGGCGACACAGTCCAGAAACAAGGCAAGGGCAGGTTAGCCACAAACAGATTTTCGAACTGCATGCCGCATTGTTTTCGCATTCGACCACTGCGAGGCGATCATGGCGAAATTCTACGGAACCAACTCGGACGACAAATTCATCGGGCCGAACGAGGTCAACTACTACTATTTCGAGACCGGCGAACTCTCGTCGAACGATGTCATTATCGGAGGAACTGCTGCCGACGAGATCCACTTCTCAGGCGGCCAGCTGCTTGCCTGGGGCAGCTGGAACGCCCTGGCCAATGTGAGCAGCGTCGAATTCCTCTATTTCGATGATCTCGGCGATATCGTCGCGATCCCCGACAGCATGGTGACCTCGACACCCGGCACGGCGGTCTATCGCCTGATCACGCGTGGCGGCGGCGGATGGGACACCATCGACGCCTCCGATGTAACCTCCCCTCTGCCGATCTGGATCGAGGGCGAGGACGGCAACGACAGATTACCGGCGGCGGCAGCGGCAGCAAGTACACCGGCGGCGAAGGAGACGACCGGTTTTACCTTGGTTCCGGCATCGAAGAGGCGCTCGGCGGGGATGACGACGACGATTTTTCCGGTTCCGTCGCTGAGATTGACGGCGATACGATCGACGGCGGTGCGGATTACGACACGCTCGTCATGCTGTCGGCCGGAACGTTCACGCTCGCAATGACCGGCATCGAATCGATGCTCCTGGTCAGCGCGGTCAACGACGTGACCATCGAAAGCAGCAAATATTACGGCGGCAGCGACGTGACCGTCCATGTAGAGGGCGGTGCCTTTGCCGACCACATCGACGTCGATTCTCTAGACAGCCCGTTTTATCAGCACGGCTGGGAGCATTTTCTCATAGAAGCCAATGGTGGCAACGACGTGCTGAGCGGCGGCAACGGCGATGACAGACTGGACGGCGGCGCAGATTCGGACAGCCTTGCCGGCGGCGACGGCGACGACACACTAACCGGCGGCGGCCAGGCCGATATCCTTGCGGGCGGCGACGGCGACGACATTTATGTCGGCGTCGAAAGCGGCGACCTCGTCAACGAGATTCTCAGCGACGGCACCGACACGGTGCAGACCGCGCTGGCCGTCTTCACCATGCCAGTCAACATCGAGATCCTCGACTACACCGGAACCGCCGCCATGAAGGCGACCGGCAATTCGAGCGCCAACACCATCGAGGGTACCGGCAAGGGCGACACGATGTATGGCCGCGACGGCAAGGACGTCTTGACCGGCCTCGGCGGCAACGACGTGCTGCAAGGCGAAAACGGCGACGATACGCTGGACGGGGGCGAGGGCGTCGATACCCTGCGTGGCGGGAAGGACAAGGATACACTTTACGGCGGTACCGAGATGGATACGCTGTACGGCGACGGCGAGGACGACACGCTTTACGGGGGACTCGGCGACGACGTGCTCAATGGCGGCAACGGCAACGATTTCCTGCAGGGCGACAGCGGTCGCGATACGCTCAACGGCGGCAGCGGCATCGACACCGCGAGCTATCAGTTTCCGGTATCCGGCGTGGATGTCGATCTGGAGCGCGCGGTCGACCAGACCCAGGGGGTCTACGTCAATCAGCTCTCCGGGATCGAGAACGTCATCGGCACATATGATGGCGACATCATCCAGGGCGACGCCAATGCCAACATTCTGGAGGGAGAAGACGGGAACGACACGCTTGCCGGCCGCGACGGCGCCGACACGCTATATGGCGACGACAATGACGACATCCTGCTGCCCGGCACAGGCAACGACACCGCTTATGGCGGCGCGGACACCGACACCGTGGATTACAGCTTCTCGGTCGCGGACGTCGTTTCCACCTACACGACCGGCATCACCATCGCCGACGGCGACGACATCGGCTACGACGTGCTCACCAGCGTCGAGATCATCATCGCCGGGAGCGGCGACGACGCGCTCTACAACTGGGCGGAAGCGCACGGCAAGGCGGGCAACGACGTCTTCAAAGCCAACAACAGCATCAACGCCTTCCATGGCGATGAAGGCATCGACACGGTCCTCTATTCCGACGCACTCGGTACGACGGATCTGCTGGTCGATCTCGAGGATGCAGCGCTCAACCGACAGGCCGCGGCTGGCGACACGCTCGATTCGATCGAGAACGTAAGCTACCTGGGCACCAACCGCGCCGATCTCTTCGGCGACGCCAACAACAACCGGCTCGAGATTTGGGGATCGGTCAGCCAGGCGTTCGGTCGCGGCGGCGACGACACGCTCGTGGCCGCCGGTTTCGCCGATATTCTCGACGGCGGCGAAGGCTACGACACCGTAGACTACAGCGGAAGCGCAACGGGCGTGACGATCACGCAGGTTGGTTCCGTCCTGCAGGGCGCCGACGGCGCGGCAGGCGACGGCGCCGTGAACGTGGAAGCCGTGATCGGCTCCGCCCACGCAGACGTGATGACGGTGCTCGACGCAGGTTTCGCGCTCTCGGGGCTCGACGGCACGGATACGCTGATCGCCGGCACCGGGGACGACACGCTCGAAGGCGGGGAAGGCAACGACACGCTGGAGGGCGGCGATGGGGCCGACACGCTCGACGGCGGCGACGATTTCGACGCCATCACCTACGCCAACGTGGCGACGGTGCGCATCAAGCTTGCCCTCGACGCCTCCTTTGCCGCCGAAGGCGAGGCGGCGCTCGACACCATCGTGTCGATCGAGCGGGTCACCGGCACGAAATTCGGCGACGTGCTGCGCGGCGACGCCGCCGTCAACCGGCTCCTCGGCGGCAGCGGCAACGACACGCTGCAAGGCATGGAGGGCAACGACACGCTGCTTGGCGGCACCGGTGCCGACGCGCTGACCGGCGGGGGCGGCAATGACGGCTTCGACTACACCTCGACGGCCCATGGCGGCGACACGATCAGGGACTTTTCGCCGAGCGGGGCGGGCAACGACGACTACTTCCGCTTCACCGGCTCCGTCTTCGGCGGGCTGCCTGCCGGCGCACTGGCAGCCAACCGGTTCCTCGCCAGCACGACGGGCACCGCAACCACAGCCGATCATCGCTTCCTCTACGAGACCGACACCGGAATCCTGCGCTACGACGCCGACGGCAGCGGCGCGGGAGCGGCGATCGTGATCGCGACACTCACCGGAGCGCCGACAGTCGCGGTGGCCGACTTCGTCATCATCTAGCGGACGCCTCGGCCGCCTGCGACAGTCACGAGATCGCTGCGACGGTTTTCCGCTTGCGCGAAGCCGTCCGCTTCACTAGGGGTTCCGACCATCGGAGTGTAGCGCAGCCTGGTAGCGCACCTGATTTGGGATTTGGTATCCGAAACGCTCCGTTTTCCTCCTAAGTACCTGAATTTCCTTCCGCATACTCCAAAATCGCCTTCGGAAAATAGGGTGGCTTGCCGAGTTTTTCGGCACATTTCGGAAACACAAAAAGCGTTCACTGCAAGCGGGCCGCATAGTGACGCGCCTCAACCAGGAGTGGTCCTGCTAAGGGCGGCGCCATGACGTGGTAAAGTTAAGAAGTCGGATAACCGCGAATGTATCGATACAGCGGACACCGAGGCTCGTGCAAACGTCTGGTACATGGCGGTTTGCCCTTCGTCTGCCCGGCTTTGACACCTCAGTGGTCACCACGCAACGGTCGGCTGGATTGCGCAGTGCAGCGGCGATCAAAAACGGGTCGCGCCCTACAATCTCGATCTCCTGGTCGTCAAGATCGGGCGCATAGCCTTGTTCGATCACGCGCTGGACCAGGGCGAGATCGGCATCCTTGGCAAGTAGCAGTGCGTCGAGATGATCGTGATCCGACATCCAGTCAGCAAGATCGTCGGACCTGTCCCGTATTTCCTCAACCAGTTCCAGAGGCATCTTGATTTGGCCGGTCTGGCCCATGTGAACGAGCCAATCCCAGAACTCAGGCACGCGCTCTAGCGGGTAGTAGAGCCGGTTCGCCGTGATCAGGACGTTGGCGTCGAGCAGGTGCAGCAACCATTACCCCTGCGCCAAGCGAAGAGGACCGGTGCTGCCTCGGTCGCTGCTTACCATGTTGTAGACGTTGGACGGCTTGACGCCAAGCAACTTGGCCGCCTTCGAGGGTGCTAATGCCTGCGCCGACAGCATCCGTCTCGTCAGGGACAGCAGAGCCTCACCCACGCGATGCCGCCGAACGACATAATAGTTCGGTCCTCCATCTCGATCCCTGTTCCGTTCCCGGCGGTCATCGCGAGCCTGCCGCCACTGCGCCCTGAACAACGTACTCAGACCGCTCCATATCTCGCGGTCGATGATGTTCTCGCGGAAGAGCTTGTAGGCAACCATCGAGCGGCTGACGTTGCGGGCCTCCGCGAAGTCGTTGATGGCTGTCACGGCCTCCTCGAACGACCGGCCCCGCAGATAAGCCAGGGTCGCGATCTCATCCCGAGGCAGGAAGAAGCGGCCAGCAACGTCGTTGCAGAACCGCTCCACGGCATTCGCCGCACCCGTCCCGCTGACGCCAGTCTGGCCTAGCCAGATGTGGCACAATTCGTGCAGCAGCGTGAACGCCCAAGCCTTCTCGCTGTCCTGATCGTTGATGACGATGAACGGTGCCACCTCGTCCGCGAGAGCGAACCCGCGGAACATCTCCACGTCCAAGCTGGTGTGGTGGCTTCCCAGATTGCCGATGAGGAGTACATACACGCCTGCCCTTTCCGCCTGCTCCCTCAGATAGGCGAAGCCATTCGGCCCACCGTTGCGCCCTTTGCGGCCACGAAACTGCTCAAGATCGAGATCGAGCGTCTCACGGATCGACTGGAGCACAGCCTCAACGCCATCGCGCATCGACATCGAGCCGACGAACGGCAGGTGGACAGCTTCGTCCTCGTCCTCAAGAAGCGTCCGAACCATTTCCTGCCGGGCGCGCACATCACGGATCAGCGCATCAACTAGGGCGTCTTGCGTCCGCGAGTGCTCCAGTGGCAGCGTGCGGAAGTCCTCACCGCGTTCGGCAGTGCGCGGGACTGACGACAGATAAAATGCAAGCAGGGGACGGCGGTACTGCTTCGACATTCGCACGAGCAGAGGTCGGGAAGGCTCGGACGCACCCACCTCGTAGGCGGCGAGGCGCTTGTCGCCCGAGAGACCTCGTGCCTCGTTCAGGTTGAGCTTCTCCGCTGCCTCTTCGAGCGTCAGTCCGGCGGTCTCACGTGCCCACCTGAGGATGTCTGGGTTCACACTCGGCATTGGTTCTATGTAGCTATTTCTTTCGAGGTGGCCACTTGCCGAGCCGTTTGGTCAGGTTCTCGACGTAGCTCCATCCATGTTCTCGCGATCGAGTTTCCGAACTGAGTATCTTTTCTTCGATGGCCCGTGTCAGGCTTTGCTCGCGTTTCGAGCGTCGAGCACGAGCCGCATTATCGGTCGCCATGCTCTCGGCGATAACGCGCAATGCGGCCTGAGTTATGTCTTTCTCCTCGACGTCATAGTCGTCCAAGCCTTCGGTATCGAACGCCATCTGGTGCAGTTCCCTCAGAGCGCCGTCAAGCACCGGGCCTATGGGAACCTGGCTCTGTTGGACATGCTCAAGAAACCTGAAGAACTGCTGGGTCAACTGATACGACCCGTCGCCAGAAGCAAGGCTCCGCAGCAGGACGACTACGAAACCCTCGAAGTGCTGCTGCGCAATTTCGCGTTCCCAGGCCCTCGGCTCACCACCGCCTTCTATGACAGTGAAATCCGGCATCGAGTTCTCCTCAAGGCATCTACGCGGTCGCGACGCTATCTGCTGCCCACGCAAACACACGCTGCTGCTGTTCGCGGAGGAACTCCTGCTCGTCGGTTACGGTGTAACCGAGGCCACGCGCCGCTTCTATGAAGCCCTTGAGCGTGGTCGGCTCCATGTCACCGGCCGCAACGTTCTGCTGGTTGACGACGATGGCGCTGAGCAGCGGCCATCCCTTGCCATGCGCGTAGTCGATCAGGTCGCCGAGATGCGTGTTGACGGCATAGCGGACTTTCGACCAGTCCGATCCGCTGGCGTCAGCCAGTTCCTTGTAGGACAGAAACCGCCTTTCGGCTGCCGCCTTGCGGATCAGGTCGAAGGACTTATGAAAGTTGAGCCCTTGCCCCTTCCGGCGCGTAAGCTCCTCCATTGCGGCGAGATAGTATGCCTCGTGCAATTTGCCGTTTTTTCGGTGGTTGTCGATGACGTTCCGCAACTGCTGGTCGCTGTGATCCTCAATGGGCTTCGGCATGGTTTGTAAGTCCGTGTTAGCGCACCGCTAGATCTACCATTACGCCGTCATGATCGCTCAAGCGGTTGCCGCCATGGCATCGAGACAGGCCCCGAACGCCTTCCAATATCAGATCCGTTGAACCCGCGACGTGGCAGACGCCAGGAACTTCTAAACCTGACAACAGGCCCTTGGTCCAAAATGCCAGACTGCTCAGCGTCTCCTGGAGTTCAGCATACACCTTGAGGGGCGCTCTGAGACGGGGCACGGCTTGATTGAAATCACCGACGACGATCTTTGGACCGTGCGCTGCCTCTCGCAGCAGAACCGACAATGCGGAAAGGTAGAGTGAGTGGTCCTCCCACAGTCGTCGGTCGCGTCGGCCGCTTGACACATGTGAGGCTGGCCAGGGCACACATACGCCGATCACACATCGATCGGACCAAGCGTCGTGTTGGTGGTGGCGCGCGCGAACCGGCCAGGGGGAAGTTCGAGCGACCCGAAGCAATCGACATTTCGCCATGGCTGACGGCTCCACAACGTGACCTTACGTCGACCGGGCCTTATCGGATAGCCGGTGTCGGGCTGACTGAACAGGCCATGCCATCCGGCGCTCAGGAAGTCCTCATGGGCCTCGGGACAACAGATGATTTCAGAGCCGGTCTCTTCAAGCCTCGCCCGGATTTCTGCGCCCTGCCAAGAATTTGAGCGGTGCCATTGGGCATTCCAACACGCTACCCTCATGGTCGACCGGGCGATTTTGCCGCCAGTGCCCAAATCCCGCGAGCCGGGCTGGCAACGGTGCCTTCCCTCGCCAGAGTGAACCGTGCCCAGCGCACATTTTTCTCGAACAGATTTTCGCCGTCTGTCGTAGTTCCGTGAATGTCCGCAGCAGGAACCGTCTCATTCCTGCGGATCCAGTCGTATACGGATGCAGGTCTGGAGGGCCCGAGAGCGACAAGCGCGTTGACGACCCATTTGCAGTAGGTCTGGCGAGAGGCGGCGCTCATGGTCTCGTCTCCGCCCCATTGGGTCTCGTAATGCCTGCCTTCCGCCCGCGCTTCATCTTGGGAGCCGTGCCGCGCTCGGCCCTGATCCGCTCCAGCAACACGCTGGCGGGTTCGTCGGCGGGGTCTTGCGGCACGAGTTCGCCCCGGAACGCCTTGGCGAGCACGGACTGGTCGAGCCGGTCGATCAGCCTGCGGGCGCTCGTTGCCTCGGAGGCGAGGCGGTCGATCCATGCAAATGCAACGTCGATGCGACGAATGATTTCATTCTGTTCGTCCAGCCCGGTGAGCTTGATCGGCAGTTGCTCGATCTGCGTACTGTTGATGTTGTTCACGCCGCTGGTTGACTTCGCCAGACCCTCGATGACCGAGCGCATGGGGGTGGATTGAAGCCAAAGGTGTGCGAAGCGCGGCAACACCGTTTCGGTATCGGGCCGGAGGCGGATCAGATACCCTGCAAACAGCATCCCTGCGGCTGCTTCATTCACGACTGCACACCGCCCAACCAGACCAAGACTACCGTTCGACCGGATCACCAGAAGGTCACCCTCTTGTAGCCGCAACTTCCGCAATTCCGCAGCCTCGAAGTCGGCAGACTTTAGGTCATCAAGCGCGATCTCGCCCTTCTGTACGTTCGGGATACGGAGGACAGGTGTGGAACCCGCGTCATAGTCGCACTTCTTCGCAGTGCCATAGCGGACGTCGGTCACGACATCTCCGATTAGCCCCATCTGGTAGAGCGCAGTAACACCTCGCTCCGCCCGCCACTCCCTTGTCAACTCCCCCCTGAACGCCGCTGCCAGCACGGCCTGCTTGTACTTCTCGACGAGGCGGGGGATGTGGTCGAGGTGCTCGCGGGCGCGTCTGGATTTGTCGGTGAGGCTGTCGATCTTCGCCACGATCCGCCGCTGCTCGGGAAGCGGTGGCAGAGCAATATGAAACGCCTTCACTTCAGGGAAATAGATCGTGGTATGGGTCGAACCCTCGCCAAAACGCCGGATGTCGGCTCCCTCAGCAAGGAGTGCCTGCATTAAGAAATCGGGTTCGAGGGCGTCGGTGCACGTCCACGCGACGAAATCCTGACTCGTGGCCATGTCACGGCCCATCTTCACCACGTAGCCCACGGAAGCAGTGCGAGACAAACAGATTGTGTCCTTCGGCAGGAGCCGGGCGGACGAGTTGTTCAGCCCGAGTTGATTGATGCGTTGGAGCGTATCGTCGATGACGCCGCCGTGGTGTGCCCCGGCATCGCGTATTCCGATCCATGGAACATCACCACCCCAGTATTCTGGGTGCTTCCGGCTCGGCGTATGTCCGGTTCCTAACTCGGCGATAGCAGTCAGGGGTGTCCATGCCCAGCCGGACGGAAGGGCGGTATTCGGGTCACCAACCGAGATCGCGGCACGACCAGGGATTACTGCATCCGACGCCGCTCGACCACTCATTCTGCCGCCTCCGCTATGGCGGCGGCCTCTTCGACGCTGTCCGGCTCGATCTCCTCCGACAGCGCCTCGATCTCATCCAGCGCGGCCTTGAGGTGGCCGATGATGGCGGCAGCGATGTCCTCGGGTTCGGTCAGCGCCTCCTCGGCTTCGGCCTCGGTGTCGCGCAGCCAAGCGATGTCGAGGTTGTCGTTGCGGGCGCTGATCGCCTCGCGGCTGAACGTCCGCCAGCGGCCTTCCTCGCCTTGGTCCTTCCGCTCAGCCCTGCCGTTCGGATCGGAGCCATAAGCAATCTCGAACTCGGCAAAATCGGCAACGGTCAGCGGGCGGGTCTTGCCGAAGGCGGGCATGTTGGCCCTCATGTCGTAAACCCACGCGGCCTTGGTGTTGCCCTTGTCGGTCTTGCCGCGCTGGAAGAACAGCACGTTGGTCTTGACCCCCTGTGCATAGAAGATGCCGATCGGCAGCCGCAGGATCGTATGCAGGTTGCAAAGGTCCATCAGCCACGTGCGCAGGCGACGGCCCGTGTTGTCCTCGAACAGCACGTTGTCCGGCACGACCACGGCTGCGCGGCCGCCGGGCTTCAGGGCGCGGACGATATGCTCGACGAAGGCAAGCTGCTTGTTCGACGTGTCCGCCGTCACCGAGAAGTCGGAACGGGTCGGGCGACCGCCGCCCTTCTTGGTGCCGAATGGCGGGTTGGTCAGGATCAGGTCGCCCTTGGGCAGCCCCTCGCCATCCGGCGACAGCGTGTCGACCAGCTCCACGCCGCCCTCGATGCCGTGCAAAAGCAGGTTCATCATGCAGAGCCGATGCGTGTCCGGCACAAGCTCCGCGCCGACGAAGGCGCTGTGACGCTGGAAAAAGGCTTGCGCCTCCGGCAGCTTGTAGAGATCGTCAGTGTGATCCTTGATATAGCGGTCGGCGGCGACGAGGAAGCCCGCCGTGCCCGCCGCCGGGTCTTGCACCGTCTCGCCCGCTTGCGGCTGCATGAGCCGCACGATGCAGTCGATGAGCGGACGAGGCGTAAAATACTGGCCTGCGCCGGACTTCTTGTCGGCCGCGTTCTTCTCCAGCAGGCCCTCGTACATCTTGCCCAGCCCTTCCTCGCGGGCGGAGAACCAGTCGAGCTGGTCGATGTTTGAGGTCAGCGCCTTGAGGTTGGTCGGCTTGCGCAGGCGGGTTTGGGCATCGGTGAAGATCGCGGCGACGAGGCCGTCCCTTGCCTTGCCAAGGTCGAGGAGCATGGCCTTGTAGTAGTTGAGTTGCTCCATGCCCTCGCGCTTGGCGAGCATGCCCCAGCGATAACCATCCGGCAGGCGGTTCTCGCGTCCGGTCTCCTCCAGCATTTTCAGGAAAAGCAGATAGGTAAGCTCGGTCACGTACTCGTTGTAGGTGACTCCGTCGTCGCGGAGCACGTTGCACAGGCCCCAAAGCTTGGCGACGATGTCGGTCGTGCTGGTCATCACGCAGTCTTCTTCCACATTTCTTCGTTGATCCCGGCCAGGATAGCCTCAAGCTCGCCGCCGAACACCTTGTTGAGCCGGTTGAAGCCTCCATCGGCGATAAAGGGTTCCTTGTCGATGGCCTGGCGGTCAACGACGACCTCTTTCTCGATCTGCTCGCCAATGCGCTTCAGCCACCGCTTCTGCGGTTCCGTCCACTGGCGGCTGGCCGTGATCGAGCGCATGGCCGCCCTGACGCGATCCTCATACGGCACGAGTGGATCGCCGATGGCAGCCTGCCGCACGAAGCCGATGATCGACGCGGCAATTTCCTCGTTCCTGGCGTCCGCCCATGCCCGGCGCAGGTTCGCCTCCGAGTAGCCCTTGCGGTCGAGAGCCAGCCGAAGCTCCTTCAGGTCGGCACGGGTCAGGTCGCGCGGACGCTGCACCACGAGCTTCAAGGCGGCGATGGCGTTGATGTTGTCGCGTACGAAGGCGGCAAAACTAACGAGAAAGTCCTCCGGCTTTTGGGCCTCGCCATAGCCTCGGGTAACCGCCACGACCTCGTCGGCATGATGCGAGATCGGGATGTAGCGCGGGCTCTCGCCATCTGCCTGCCAGTCGAGGATCGGCCCGATGGCAGCACGACCCTTCAGCCACCCCGCAAGGTCGGAGGCGTTGCCCGAGAGAAGGCGCTGTAACATTGCCTCGGGCGTTTCGCCCGCCACGGCCTCGAACCGCTGCCGAGCCTCGTCGGGCAGCTTCTTCAGCCGCCGCCGCAGCTTGACCGCGATCTGCTCGCGGATCGTCTCGCGCTGGGCGTCGTCGGTCGCCCCGATCAACTCGCCGACAAGCTGCTCGAAGCCGATCGATGGATTGACCACGACCGGCTTCATGTCGGTGAAGTTCTGGAGATGCGGATAGAGGTCTACGGCGTCGAAGATGCGGAACACCTCCTTGCCGATCTCATCGCAGCGGCGGGTCGCCCGCCCGATCATCTGCTCGTAGAGGATGCGGCTGTTGACCCGGCGCAGGAAGACGAGATTGACGATCTTCGGCACGTCGATGCCGGTGGTGAGCAGATCGACGGTGACCGCGATCTTGGGATTGGCGTCGTTGCGGAACGAGCGGATCAGCGTCTGCACCTTGTCCACGCTGCCGGTGATCTTCCTGACCGCCGCGTCGTCAATCTCGCCATAGGCGTCGGCGAACGCCTCCTTGATGGCGCTGACCACGATGTCGGCATGGGCGTCGGTGGCGGCAAAGACCAGGGTCTTGCCGCCAAGCTCGGGGTCGATGTGCTTGGCCAATTCCTCGGCGACGACGCGGTTGAACTCCGGCGTGATGACCTGCTTGTTGAACTGCTCGACCTCGAAATGGATTTCGTCGGGCAGGATGGCCGTGTCGATCTCGCCGGTGGCCGGTGCCAGATACTCGACCTGCTCGCCTTCCGAGAAGCCGATGCCGGACCGGGCAAGCGCGGTCTCGATCCTGACCGGCGGCTCGTGGTCGATGAGAAAACCGTCGATGACCGCTTCCCGATACGAGTAGCGGAAGATCGGCTCGCCGAAGATGTCAGTGGTGTGCAGCGCGGGCGTGGCGGTCAGGCCGATCTTCACAGCGTCAAAATATTCCAGCACGCGCCGGTACTTCGAGATGTAGTCGTCCTGGCCCCGGAAGCTCAGTTCCTGATCGGACATCTCGCGATCGAGGAGGTAGCCGCGGTGACATTCGTCTATGACCATGAGATCATACTGATCGACGGACGGCGTTTCGGACGTGTCTGCGGCATACAGCACTCGCTTCACCAGTCCTTGGATCGTGCAGATGTGGACCTTGGTCTCCGCTTCGGGCGTCACGTCCTCCAGCCCCTTCAGTCCAAAGATTTCGGCGAAGGTCTTTCCCGACACGACCTTGGTGGTGGAGAACTCGCCTTCCGTTTGAATGCCAAGAGCAGAACGGTCCACGACAAAGCAGATGCGGCGGAACCGTTTTGCCGACAGCAGGCGGTAGAGCAGCGCAATGGCGAGCTTGGTCTTGCCCGTGCCGGTCGCCATCGCCACCAGCATGGACCGCTGCTCGTCTGACAGCGCCGTCTCGACTGCACGGATGGCTGCCTCCTGATAGTGCCGGAGCGGGAAGCCGAACTCGAATGGCTGGGTCTTCAACGCCGCGTCTGCCGCGTCTTGATCGACCTCCAGCAGGCCGCTCAGGCCTTCCGGCGTCGGCCAGTTGACCAGTGCTCGACGGTGATTGGCGCTGCGACGCGTGTCGCGGAACCAGATGCCGCTCTCGGTCTCGATCTGCTTGAGGTAGGACCGGCCATTGGCGGCGAAGACGAACGGGACGCGATGTTCGCCCCATGGTCCGCCGGCGAACAAGAAGTCTTCGGTAGCCTTGATCCCGCCGGAGTATCGTTCCGACTGGTCGATTGCGGCAGAGATGTTTTTGCGCTTGCGTTTGGCCTCGACCACGCCGACCAGCACCATACCGACGAAGAGTGCGTAGTCAGCGGGGCCGTTGGCGGTCAGCCACTCGGCTATCGCCATGTTGCGACCCTTTGCGGGACGAATACCCGAACCATGGCGCAGGGTCTTGGTGTCAGCTTCCCAACCGTTGTCCCGTAGCTGCTGGTCGATCAGGGCACGGGTCTCGGCCTCGTCCAGATCGAGCTTGGCGGCGGCCTCCTCGCCGCGCTCCACGAACTCGATAAACTCAGCACGGGGTGCAGCCTCCGCCTCGGCCTGCAAGCTCGCCAGCTTGGCTGCAATAGCCATCTTCTCTGCTTCGGTCTCCTGAGCAAGCTGCTCCCATGCCGCCCGTTCCTCGGCTTCGCGTCGCAGCCGATCTCCGATCGTCTCGCGAGCACGAGCATGTTCCACCGCCTCACGACGGGCAGCGGCGGCAGCGTCCTCGCTCTCCACAACCTTTCGGCGCAGGGCCTCGATTTCCTCGCGCAGCTGAGCCGTGGCATCAACTGGCTCGGGCGGCGGGATGAATGCACCGTGGCTGAAGTTGGGCTGCCTGCCGTAGGTGCGATGGAACCAGACGCCGAGCGACCGGGCGAACTTCAGCGCCGTCAGAGCATTGTCGTGGCTGCCTCTGGCCTCATGCACAGCGACGTTGCCGAGCTTGCGGAGGGCATGGAAGATGTCGGCGACTTCTCGCGGGATGATCCGGTCGTAGGCCAGTCGCCGCAGCATCTCCTCGAACGTCTCGCGCTCGTCGCGATAGGCACCGTGCCTGGCCGCTATCAACTTGGCGGTCAGCTCGGCGAACTGCCGGAGCTTGACGATAGCCGTCGAGGGATCATCGCGGAAGTATCGTTCCGCGAGACCGCCCAGCGTCACCAGCCGTTTGTCGTAAACGCCAAGAAAGGCGAAATTGCTCGCCGACCCCACTGCCCCTCCATGGTCGAGATCATACCGGACAGTGTCACAGAAAGAGAAAACAAAGTCTAACGCGGGGTCGCCGCAGGTTCGTTCATAGGCTCCGATAGGTGGGTATTACCGCACGTTAGGGACTGGTTCCCGCAAGCTGTGTTCTCGAACGTCCATCATGCTATACGCCGCTGAGGAATTGATCGGCAGCGGGCGCGGCGACTTGGAACGGACAGCATGATTGCCGCGAGTATTCTCTTCAACCAAGAGAAGCCGTATCCGGTCGCTTATTCAATGGCGCTGCGACTTGTCGGCGGTGTGCACTCATGATCCGCCAGTCGAGGATCGCTCCCATCGTGATGCTGAAGGAGAGCCTCGGCGTGGCCGAGCTTTTCGGCAGCCCTATGTCCATGAACGCCATGAAGGTGCTGATGTACATTCGCGATCATCACGGCATCGCGCTCACCAAGTCCGGTGCGTTCTATCGCAAATTCGTTACTTGGGCAGCGGCGGATTTCTGCTGGCCCGGCTATGAGGCCGAGCAGTTGTACGCCGTAAACAAGGTTCTGAACGAACCGGACTTCCTTCCACTCGCGATAATGCACGAGCTTCTGATCGGCGCACGACTGATCCGCCGCTACAAGGGCAAGGCGCTGCTGTCACCGGCAGGGAAACGGATCGTCGGCGATTACGGTGCATTGCAAGCCGAGCTATTCGATGCTTTCTTTATCGCTTTAGATCATTGGAGCTACGAGCGGTTTTCCATCGAGTATGACGATGCCGACATCGTGCATTTCCTCGGCGTGGTGCAGAGCAGGCTCGATGACTGGGTGCCGCTCACGGAATTGGCGGGCTGGTGCCTGCCGCTCGACCTCATCACCAGCTATCGGTTCAGCCCGGTGAAGGATGCGAGCTTTTACCTGTTCTCCCGCCTGATCCGCCCGCTGCTCTGGCTCGGTATGATCGAGCAGCATCCCGACGATGACCGACGGGTCATGATCGAGGATCGGCGCTACCGCATGACGCCTCTCTATGATCGCTTTCTAAGCTTCAGGATAATCGGGGATGGAGGCTGGACGATCCATTGAGGCCGCCGAGCCACTGCATTGTCAGAAAGATCGGCGGGTCGCTCAAACTACTCGCTTAAATCCACCTAGCTGTGAGCTTTGAATGGGCTTGGCAAATCAGATCGTCAGGAAAGATGAAAGCCGTGACGGTCGCCCGGCACGAAGGACGATGGAGGCCTCGGAGCCCTTATCATATCACCACGAAACTCGAAAATTTTTCCGGAGCGTGTGTGAGACCATAGCGCGCGTGACATCCTCAATTTCCCAGAAAATGGTATACTCCTTGCCGCTTGACACAATTAGAGCCTCCATTCAGCCCTCCAGAGGTCACCTGATCAGAGTGAGGGGCAGCGCCTGGAGAACGCGAGCCGGAGGTTTTTCAGAAAGCCGACGGAATGATCCCGCCATTGCGTTGCCACTGGAGTCATTTCGCCAGATGAAAGGGCATCCTCAGGCCCAGGCTGCGGACCGTGTGGTCTAACCGTGACTATCTGGTCAAGGCTGACGCCCTTCGCAGCACCCTGGCTGGGCGCCGTGTGCCCGAATGTCAGGTATAATATTCTGCACCACCGGGGGTCGGCTACTTCGCGCTCGGGACGGCCTGCATGACAACGTGCGGGTTCGGTTCGACCAGAATGCTGCGATATGGATTGGCGGGAACGCAGTCCCAGGGTTGGGATCGTGATCATCGGGCCTTCGCGGTCCTGATCCGAGCACCTGGGCGGAAGTGTATGGGATACCGGGCCTGTAGGCTGGTCCCGTCGGCTCGACTAGGATGCGATGCGCTCGGATACCTGTTGACTCGTCAACGGAGGGTGAACGATGTCCCACAACCGCGTCTTCCGCGCACGGGCAGCGTGCTATTACTACGGGCTTTCCGGCGTTTTCCCCATGGGGAGAGGCGTCGGGGAACGTCATCAAGGCCAGACCTCGCCGTGAATTGGCGAGCGATCGGGTCCGACCCCCTCTGGTCATCCCTTCTTAAAGTACCAAAAATCACGTGAGGAGGCCGCCCTAAGCGGCTTATTGCACACAGCAAAAGCAAATTGGCACGCTTCTTGCTTCTCTATAATAAATATCCCTTTTACTCCTTCCCTCTCTTCGCGTAGAGGCGGGTATAAGAGAAAAATTTAAAAACAAATCTGGGTTGTTAAGGCCGTTCAAAGTGTATGGGATATTGAAAGCTCAAGGAAGATCGATTTCGCTTTTCCTCGCGTGACCCACACCACGGTCTGACACCGCACCAGCACGGTCCCCAGCCGTAGCCATGCTGCGCCCAGCCCTGGCTCTCCCTCGTTTCCCCCACAGGGGAAGCCGACCCTATCCCCTCCGCCCTTCACCGGAGACTTGAACCATGGCCCTCTTGCGTGGACATCGAACCAATTTCGCTCGCGCCGCCGCGCGCAACAGTGACCTCGTGCTTATGGAGTGCCAGGACGCCACCACGGGCGAATACCGGGCGGTGACCCGTGAGGCCCCCACCCGGCTCCTACACCACCCCGCTGCAGTTAGACTACGAACAAGCTGACCGACCTTTCTGCCCGCTCACAGCGCCCCTTCAGGTGATAGTCCAGGCCAAGGAGGCGGTCTATGGCCTAGCTCTGACCGCCGCACTCCGTGTGATCATCATGCTCAGCAGACACGGCAATTCGGCGCATATGGCGCCAAGACTCCAGCCGCACTCTTGACGCGAGCGATCGAGGATCCATCGGAACTATCCGTGCTGTTTGACTGACATCCCGCGTCATGCCACGTCGGGCAATCTCATGCTTGGCATTTGTGGGGGGATGGATGGACGTGTTTCCCGAGCGGTCATCCCGCACCTCGGGCCTGGCCCACCCTCCCATTGTAGCAAGTCAGTCAGTCCCTATCTTCAGTGTCGACAACCGGAACCGGTACCAAATGGTTCGACGCGTTTCTGCAGGTGCAGAAACGGCTCGGGCAGTTCGATATGGTTCTGTTTGAGCAGGCTGGCAGCCTCGAAAAGAGCTTCCATCGTGGTGTGCAGGAAGGGCATCTCTTCGTCAGCATGGTGCAGATCGAGTTCCGTCGAAAGCTCGTGGACAAGCCGAACGATCACGGCAGAGGCGATAGGGTCGAGAGGCATGAGTGGTTTATCCTGATTTTATACTGATTTCGTTATTTTTCTACTATATATGATATGTCTTGGCGATTGCAAGACGGGAAGGGAGAAAAAATACGGTCATGACGCACGCGCGAAATTGGGAGGCCGATCTCAGCAATCTCATTAAGGCCGAGTTGAAGCGGCAGGGAATGAGTTACGCGGAACTCGTCTCGAAATTGGCAGCGATTGGCGTGGTGGAGCGTGAGGCGAACATTGCCAACAAGCTTGCTAGGGGACGATTTTCAGCAGTGTTCCTGGCGCAAGTTCTCAATGCGATCGGCTCGGACCGCCTTCGGCTCGACTAGCGCCCGGCACGTCGAAGTTGCACCTCGTGCCGTGGCAAAAGAGGCACGCCAGCGCGCTTGCCAGATTGAGGCGCCGTCGTGACGCCGCACACTTTCTACACACGACAAACGCGGCCCTGCGTGGGAAGTTGTGCCGTATGTGACGAGACGGGCTCCAGACTAGCACGCGACGTTTAAAGGCCGTTTTGCCCAGTGCGACAATGGGTTGCAGCAAATTGCGGGAAAAGTCATGTGCACGTGCGATATACGTGTCGGTCGTGCTTGCGTTGAGACCTAAAGTCGGCATAAGGAGCCGTCATAGAGTTGTGCTGGACACATTTTTGGTTACAGACTCCACTAACTCGAAGTCGTTAGGGGCGTCACTAGTCAAGAAGAGTGCAGTAAGAACAGGTACTTAGCAGATCGCGGAGTGTAGCGCAGCCTGGTAGCGCACCTGATTTGGGATCAGGGGGTCGCAGGTTCGAATCCTGCCACTCCGACCAGCGGCAGCATGCATGAGGGAACCGATGTCAGCGCGCATTTTCAGCCCCGCCAAGACCGCCATGCAGTCCGGCACGGCCAAGACCGGCTACTGGGTACTCGAATTCGATCCGGAAACGCCGCGCAAGATCGACCCGCTGATGGGCTACACCACCTCCTCCGACATGAAGAGCCAGATCCGGCTGACCTTCAACACGCGCGAGGAAGCGGTGGCTTACGCCGAGAAGCATGGCCTCGCCTATCGCGTGCAGGAGCCCAAGGAAGCCAAGCGGCGGCAGATTTCCTATGCGGAGAATTTCCGCTATGACCGCAAGATACCCTGGACGCATTGACGGGAGAGTTTCGCAGTACCCGTGCGGCTGCGCCCAGGCATGACGGTCCCGTAGCTCAGCTGGATAGAGCACCGGCCTTCTAAGCCGATGGTCGCAGGTTCGAATCCTGCCGGGATCGCCAAATTAGTTCTCTTTTTCAATGAGTTATAGCGTCGCTCCGGCACGCTCATCTCCCGAACATCCTTTGCCGCTCGTAGCGCGCGAAAATCTCCGCCCACGCCTTGCGCTCGAAGGCATAGTCCATCCTCCGGCCGCCCTCCACGATGCGCACCATCCAGCCGCGTTCGGCTGGCCTCACGAACACCCGGTCGGCGCTGAAATCGAGGATGTCGGCCATGTCGGTCTCCCTTCGGCTTCGGAATCAATGACGCAGGGCGGCAGCGGTTCCCGGAACCCGTGGCGCGGACACCCGTTAGTCGGGCACGACATGGAGGTTCCGATGAGCGAAGCGACCACCACCACTGACCACGCCGAAATCAGGAAATGGACCGAGGAGCGCGACGGCAAACCCGCCGTTGTCCGCACGGGCGGCAGCGGCGGCGTGCTGCGGATCGATTTCGGTGAGAAGGAGGAGAATTTCGACCATATCGGATGGGACGAGTTCTTCGACATCTTCGACAAGAACCGGCTGGCTTTCCTGCACCAGGACAAGACCGGCGACGGCAAGCCGAGCCGCTTCAACAAGTTCGTCGACCGCTAGGAGGAAGCGATGGTGATCCGTCTCGTTATCGCCGGCGCCGCCTTCTATGCGGCCTACCGGATAGGCAAGGAATTTTTGAACGCCGTCCCGTCCGACTTCGAGCCGGTGCCCGAGGCCCCGCGCCGGCCGGCACGGGCCGGCAGCAATGGTCGCAAGCCGGCAGCCAAGCGTCGAACGGCCCCGCGCGCCGCATCCCGCTCAGCCCGCACGAGCTGAGCTTTGCCGGCCGGCGGCCTTACGCCTTGAGCATCCAGGCGTGCTCGGGCGCGTTGTGGAACTTCCACGTGCGCGTCGGGCCGGCCATGACGTTGAGATAATACAGGTTGTAACCGTGGCAGGCCGCGCAGGGGTGATAGCCCTCGGGCACAAGGACGATGTCGCCGTCCTCCACCGTCATCGTTTCGTCAAGCGAGCGCCTGCCGTCCGCGTCGGCATCGGTATAGACGCGCTGGAAGGCAAAACCCTGCGGCGGGTTGATGCGGTGGTAATAGGTCTCCTCCAGGTAGGATTCGGTCGGGAGGTCGTCCCGGTCGTGCTTGTGCGGGGGATAGCTGGAGGTGTGGCCGCCCGGCGTGATCACCTCGACCACCAGCAGCGAATCGGCCGGCTCGCCCTCCGGCAGGATGTTGGTGACATAGCGCGTGTTGGTGCCCTTGCCGCGCACCTCCTGGCTGACATCGTCGGGGCCGACGACACGGGCCGGAAGGCCGCCGCCCAGGCTTGGCGCCAGCAAGACGGCAAGCTCGAGATCCGTCTCGGCCGTGACCGACCAGTCGCAGTCCTGCGGCACGTAGAGCGACCACGGCTTGCCGTCGAAGGGCGACATGCGCTCGCCGAGCAGACCGAAATCCCGGCCTTGGGCAGTCGCCCGGCCGCGGCCGCTGACGAACACCAGGCACGCCTCCTGCCCGGCCGTTTCGGCGGAAACGGTGTCTCCCGGCCGGAGCCGGTGCAACTCGAAGCCGACATAGCGCCAGCCGGCGCTTTCCGGCGTGACTTTGGCGAGCAGACCGTTGCCGGCCTTCGGCCTGACCAGGAGTTTCGACATCACTCCTTCCTTTCTTCCGTCGGCCCGTCCACGGGCGCCTTGTAGGAAATGAGAAAAATCCAGGCGCCGTAGACCGCCATGCCGGCGGCCAGCGTGCCCCAGAAGGTCTCGCCGTTGGAGAACTCCCAGACCGCCCAGGCGGCGCAGAAGACCACCAGCGCGACGCGGCGCCAGAGGGGGCGGAGGAAAGGGTGGTCGGTGTCTTTGGTCATCAAGGCCTGCCATCGGATCGAGAAGGTCGCGCCGTCCCTTCTAGCGCATCGATTCGATCCGCGGATAACTTAATCCCGAAGGCGGAACGGCCGGCCTCAATCCCCAATCGCCTGGCGCTCCAGTGCCTGCTCATAGTCGCGCCTGCGCGCGACCACCTGCTCGCGCGCGCTCACTTCCGGCACCGCGACGTCCCACCAGGCGCCGCCTTCGTCGGTCGATACCAGCGGGTCGGTGTCGATCACCACGACGGTGGTGCGGTCGTTGCCCCGCGCCTTGGCCAACGCCACCTCCAGGCCGGCGATCGATGCCACCTTCTCCGAGATCGCACCCAGGCTCGCGGCATGGGCGGCGAAGTCGATGTCGGGCAAGATCTCGTGGCGGGTGTCGCCCAGCAGGTTGTTGAAGCTGGCGCCGCCGGTCGCCATCTGCAGCCGGTTGATGCAGCCGAAGCCGCGATTGTCGAGCAGCACGACGATCAGCTTCAATCCAAGCATGACCGAGGTGGCGAGTTCGGAATTCAGCATCAGGTAGGAGCCGTCGCCGACCATGACGACCACCTCCTGCGCCGGCTTCGCCATCTTGACGCCGAGCCCGCCGGCGATCTCGTAGCCCATGGTCGAATAGCCGTATTCGGCGTGATAGGAGCCGGGGGAGCCGGCGCGCCAGAGCTTGTGCAGCTCGCCGGGCAGGCCGCCGGCCGCGTGCAGCAGGACGACCTCCTCGCCGAGCGCGCGCTGCACCGCGCCGATCACCTGCGCGTCCGACGGCAGCGGAACGTTGGTCGAGGCGGTGACGCGCTCGACCACGGAACGCCAGTCCGCCTTCCCCTGCTTCGCCGTTTCGACCCAGCCGCCAGGCGCCTTCCAGCCCTCCAGGGCATCGGCCAGCGCGTCCAGGCCTTCGGCGGCATCGGCCACCAGCGGCAGCGCCCGGTGCTTGCCGGCATCGAAAGGCTGCACGTTGAGGCCGACGATCGCCTTGCTGTCGCGCTTGAACAGCGCCCAGGAGCCGGTGGTGAAGTCCTGGAGGCGGGTGCCGACGGCCAGCACCAGATCGGCTTCGGCGGCCAGACGGTTGGCCGCCGTGGTACCCGTGACGCCGAGGGCCGCCATATTGAGCGGATGGCTGTCGGGCAGCGACGATTTTCCGCCCTGCGTCTCGCCGACCGGAATGCCGAATTTTTCGGCGAAGGCGGCGAGCTTTTGCGATGCGCCGGAATAGAGCACGCCGCCGCCGGCAATGATCAGCGGCTTTTGCGCCCGCTTCAGCGCCGCGACGGCGGCCTCCAGCTCGCGCCGGTCGGGCCGCGGACGACGCGGCAGCCACAGGCGCTCGGCGAAGAAGCTTTCCGGATAGTCATAAGCCTCCGCCTGCACGTCCTGGCAGAGCGCCAGCGTCACCGGCCCGCACTCCGCCGGATCGGTCAGCACCTGCATCGTGCGGCCGAGCGCCGTGATGATCTGCTCGGGCCGGGTGATGCGGTCGAAATAGCGCGACACCGGCCGCAGGCAGTCGTTGGCCGAGACGGTGCCGTCGCCGAAATCCTCTACCTGCTGCAGAACCGGATCGGGCCTGCGGTTGGCGAAGACGTCGCCGGGCAACAGCAGCAGCGGCAGGCGGTTTACGTGGGCCAGCGCACAGGCCGTCACCAGATTGGTCGCGCCCGGGCCGATCGAGGTGGTCGCAGCCATCATGCGGCGGCGGAAATGTGCCTTGGCGAAGGCGATCGCCGCATGCGCCATGGCCTGCTCGTTGTGGGCGCGGAAGGTGGGGAGGCTGTCGCGCTGCTGATAGAGCGCCTCGCCCATGCCGGCGACATTGCCATGACCGAAGATCGCCCATACCCCGCCGAACAGCGGCACCTTGCTGCCGTCGATTTCGGTCATCTGGGCGGCAAGGTAGCGCGTCAGCGCCTGCGCCATGGTGAGGCGGATGGTTTTGCTCATGTCTTTTCCTCCCGTGCCGTCTCGAAGCGAGCGACGAAGATAGGCTAGGCGGCCCCGCCGCCACAAAGTCGGTCTGCTACGCCGCCTTCCGCTCGCGCTGCGAAAGCCAGGCCTCGGTCAGCCGCCCGAAACGCCCGGCCATCTCGTCGATAGCTTCTTCGTCGCTGATCCTTCCGGCCAGCCAGCGCTCGGCGGAAGCGGCGAAGATCGTGCGGCCGACGGCAAAGCCCTTCACCACCGGGACGTCGGCAACGGCGGCGAACGCCTGCATGAGGTCTTCCTCCGGCGCCTCCAGTCCGAGCAGCACGACACCGCGGCAATAGGGATCGTTGCGCTCGATCGTCGCGCCGATCCCCCGCCACGCGGCAGCGGAGACCTGCGGCTCCAGCTTCCACCAGTCGGGCCTGATGCCGAGCCCGTAAAGTTCCTCCAGCGCGCGCGGAACGGTATCCTCGGCAAGCGGCCCGTGCTTTCCGGCGATGATCTCGACCAGCAGTTCGCGGCCAACCCTGCGGGCGGCGTCCGAGAGCGCCCGCAGCTTGTCCTGCTGTTCGGCCTTCAGTTCGGCCGGGTCGTCGGGATGATAGAAGCACAGGCATTTGATGCAATGGTCGACCGGCCATTCGACCAGCTGCGAGCCCAGATCCTGGCTGAATTCGAAGCGCAGCGGCCGCGAGCCGGGCAGCTCTACCGGTCGGCCGAGCCAGCTGAAGGGATGGCGGGCGAACTCGAACATGGCGTCGCGGCCATGCTTCTCGTCGATCAGCATGCCGTAGCCTTCCCGTCCGGCCGCGACTCGCGCGGCGGCCTTCACAGCCAGTACCTTGAATTGCCCGATCTTCTCCGGCGCGGCTCCCGCCGCCTCGGCGGCAGCTTCGAGCTGGCCCCGATGGTCGACGGCCAGCGCCATCAGTGATGGAATGTGCTTGCGGCGGGTGGTGGCGCGGTGGATGTGGCTGATCGTCTCGTCCTTGCGCAGCGCCCGATGCGGACTGCCATGCTCCAGGAAATACCGCAGCTCGGCCCAGGTCGGATATTCGGGCGAGCACAGCAGCCGCGAGACCGCGAAGGCGCCGCAGGCATTGGCCCAGGTCGCGGCGGTCTCCAGGCTCTCGCCGCCCAGCCAGCCGCGCAGGAAGCCGGACATGAAGGCATCGCCGGCGCCGAGCACGTTGAACACCTCGATCGGAAAACCCTTCCCGACGATGCCGTCCTCCAGGTCGTCGCTGATCTCCCCGTCATAGACGATGCAGCCCATCGCACCGCGCTTCAGCACCACGGTCGCCGGCGAAACGGCGCGGATCGCCCGCAATGCGGAGAGAACGTCGTCGGCGCCGGAGGCGATCATGATCTCCTCCTCGGTGCCGACGATCAGGTCGCAGTCCGGCAGCACCGTCCTCAGCCGGGCCGAGACGCGGTCGGATTTCACATAGCGTTCGAAGCCGGCGGCATGGCCGGCAAGCCCCCACAGGTTCGGACGGTAGTCGATGTCGAAGACCACCTTGCGGCCATGCGCCTTGGCGATGCGGATCGCCTTGCGCTGGGCCGCCTCGGTATTTTCCCGCGAGAAATGCGTGCCCGTGACCACGATCGCGCGGGCGGAGGCGACGAAGGCCTCGTCGACGTCTCGCTCGTCGAGCGCCATGTCGGCACAGTCGGAGCGGTAGAAGATCATCGGCGAGACGCCCTCCTCCTCCACCGCCAGCAGAACCAGAGCCGTCAGGCGATCCCTGTCGGAGACGAGGCCATCCACCGAAACGCCCTCGCGGCAAAACTGCTCGCGCACGAAACGGCCCATCTGCTCGTCGCCCACGCGCGACAGCAGCGCCGAGCGCAGGCCGAGACGCGCCGTGCCGATTGCGATGTTGGCCGGGCAGCCGCCGACCGACTTGGCGAAGGAAGCAATGTCCTCGAGACGCGAGCCGATCTGCTGGCCATAAAGATCGACCGAGACGCGGCCGATCGTGATGACGTCCAGGGCGGCCTGGTCCTGCGGATTCGCCATGATCGCCTCCGGTTCGCTCAGCCGTCCCTGCCTCACCAACAGAATGAAACGATAACTCCCTAGTCAAGTCAACATGGAATTTATATTCCATTGCAGCAGAGGCCCCACGCGAGGGCGCCCAGCCAGGCGGCCCGTTGGACTCGTGACGGCTGGTGACCAAGGCGATGCGCCGGACGGGGCGGCTGGTCGAGAATGGCTCCGCGACCGCGTTGCGATCGGGTCCGGTCTGCCGGCTTTGTCCACGCGGATCGCTGCTGGACATCGCGCCGACGCGGACAACATCGACACGACTTATTCCATGCCGAGGAGAAGCGGACAGAGCGCGGTTCGCCACCGGCTGCCGCTAAAGCCTGAGCCGGGAATTACCGGCAATGCAGGCTCGGCCGGCGGCGGCCGCGCCGATCGGCAGGACCGCCGTCCGGAGGAGCCGACTGCCGGATGTTTAGATACCCGGCTCCGCGCGGCCGTGCTCCATCTCCGCCAGCGCTTCCGCCGCCAGCGCGCGGGTGATGCGCGACTTGCGCTCCAGGGCGATGGCGTCGAGCCGGCCGACGATACGGATGGCCGCCGACAGCGAGCGCTCGATGCGCCGTTCCAGGAACTGCACGACGCTGGGCTCCACCTCCACCTGGCGGTCGGCGAAGAGTTTCGTGATGACGCCGGCGAGCAACTGGTCGTCGGGCTCATGGATTTCGACCACGGTCGCCGCCTTGAGCCGCGAGGCGAGGTCGGGGAGCGTCACGCTCCATGCCGAGGGGAAGCGCGGCGCGGTGAGCAGCAGATGACCGCCGCCGGCGCGCACGCGGTTGATCAGGTGGAACAGCCCGGTCTGGTCGAGGCGCGGCGTGTCGGCGTCCTCCACGAGGAACTCCAGCCTCGCCTCGCGCGTGCCCGCCTCGGCGACGGCTTCGGCGCTGAGCGGCGCGGCGGCGGCGCGCTCGCGCCAGATCGCGGCCAGATGCGACTTGCCCGACCCCGGCGGGCCGGCGAGCACGACCACGGGCGACGGCCAGTCGGGCCAGCGTTCCACCAGTACGAGGGCGTCGCGGTTGGCGGCGGAGACGACGAGGTCGTCGCGGCTGAGGCCGGCGACGTGGCCGAGATCGAGCGGCAATTGCCGCGGGCGGTCGGGCATGGGCATGTCTTTCACGCGCCCCGAAGGGCGGCGGCGGGAACGAGGGCGACCATGGCCAGGCTAGTCCACGGGTTCGGACCTGCCGGCACGCACAGGCGGCGCCTCGTCCTGCGAGTGGCCGACATAAAGCGGCGAATCGAGGTAGCGCGAGATGGCGAAGCGCACCAGCACGGCGATCGCCGCCGCGCTCGGCACGGCGATCAGCAGACCGACGAAGCCGAACAGCGCGCCGAAGGCGAACAGCGCGAACATCAGCCATACTGGATGCAGGCCGACGCTCTTGCCGACCAGCCGCGGCTGCAGGATGTTGCCCTCGATGAACTGGCCGATGAAGAAGACGACGGCCACCGCCAGGATCATCAGCCAGTCCGGCCAGAACTGCACGAAGGCGACGCCGATCGAAAGCGTCAGGCCGACCAGCGAGCCGACATAGGGAATGAAGCTGATCAGTCCTGCGAACAGGCCGATCAGGATGCCGAAATTCAGTCCGGTCAAGGTAAGGCCGACGGCATACATGATGCCGAGCACCAGGCAGAGCGTGCCCTGCCCGCGCACGAAGCCTGCCGTCGCAGCGTTGATATCGGCAAATATCTGGCGGACCGTGCCGACGTGGTCGCGCGGAACCCAGCTGTCCACCTTGGCGACCATGCGGTCCCAGTCGAGCAGCATGTAGAACGCCACGACCGGCGTCACCACGAACAGGCCGGCGACGCTGACCAGCGCCATGCCCGAGCTCCAGATCGAGGTGAAGATGGTGGTCACGAAGCCGGCGCCGGAAGCGAGCAGCGAATTCAGGCCCTCGCGCAGGTCGTCTGCGCTGACGCCGAAGCGGCGTTCCAGCCACTGCGGGTCGAAGCTGGTGATGAGCGCCTGCAGGCGGCTCAGATATTCCGGCGCCTTGGCGGCGAAGTCCGAGAGCTGCGAGGCGAGCAGCGGCACCAGGATCACCAGAGCGATCACCAGCACGAGGACGAAGGTGATCAGGATGACGATGGTCGCCATGAGGCGCGACAGGCCGAGCCGCTGCAGCCTGTCGGCAACCGGATCGAGGAAATAGGCGAGCACCATGCCGGCGACGAAGGGCAGCAGTATCTCGCTGAAGATGTAGAGGAACAGCGCGACGATTACGGCGGCGATGATCCAGAACCGTATCTGGCGCTGGAGCGTGCCCGACGGTGCTTCCCCGGCGGGAGCCTCAGCGCTGCGTTGTCGTGCTTTCGCCATAGCCGTTCATGTGCCTCAGCCACGCGACGAGATAGGCCGCTGCGGAAGCGACGGTCAAGAGGCCGCAGAGATAGACGAGGCCGTCGAGCGGCCAGCCGAAATCGGTCCGGAAGGCGAGTTCGGCGAGGACCACGATCACCAGCACGATCTGCAGCGCCGTGTTGGCCTTGGAGACCAGCAGCGGCTTCATCTCCACCGGTCGCGCCATCACGGAGGACAGGATGACCGCGGTGACGATCAGCGCGTCGCGGGTTACGGCCGCGATCACCAGCCACAGCGGCAGCTCGCCCATCATCCCGAGCACGACGAAGACGCTGACCAGAAGCAGCTTGTCGGCGACCGGGTCGAGATAGGCACCGAACTCGCTGCGCTGGTTGAACTGCCGCGCGATGAAGCCGTCGACGGCGTCGGAGACGCCGGCGATGACAAAACCCGCGAAGGCCCAGTCCATGCGCCCCGACAGCATGGCGTATACGACGCCCGGCACCAGCAGAAAACGCAGGATGGTGATCAGGTTCGGGATGGTCACGAACCGTTTCTCCCCAAATCATTCCATTGGCATACATGGTCGAGAGGCCGGCAACCCGCAAGTGCCAGAAGCCGCGCTTGCACTGGCCGCCTTGCGAGGCGATACGGTTCATGCGAAGAGCCGGGTCTGCGAACAGCCGGGAAGCAAGCGATGAGCGGGCAGAAAAACGGGCTCACCTATGCCCAGGCCGGCGTCGACATCGACGCCGGCAACGACATGGTGGAGCGGATCAAGCCGCTGGTGCGGTCGACCCGGCGCCCCGGCGCCGACGGCGAAATCGGCGGCTTCGGCGGCCTCTTCGATCTGAAGGCCGCCGGCTTCACCGATCCCGTGCTGGTCGCCGCCAATGACGGTGTCGGCACCAAGCTGAAGATCGCCATCGATTCAGGCAGGCACGACACGATCGGCATCGACCTCGTCGCCATGTGCGTCAACGATCTCGTCGTCCAGGGTGCCGAGCCGCTGTTCTTCCTCGACTATTTCGCCACCGGCAAGCTCGATCCCGACCAGGGGACCGCGATCGTCGCCGGCATCGCCGACGGCTGCCGGCAGGCCGGCTGCGCGCTGATCGGCGGCGAGACGGCCGAGATGCCCGGCATGTATCACGGCAGCGACTACGATCTCGCCGGCTTCGCCGTCGGAGCTGCCGAGCGCGGCCAGCTGCTGCCCACCGACGACATCGTCGAGGCCGACGTGTTGCTCGGCCTCGCCTCCTCCGGCGCCCATTCCAACGGCTTTTCGCTGATCCGCCGCATCGTCGATATGTCCGGCCTCGGCTGGGGCGATCCCGCGCCGTTCGCCGACGGAGCCAGCCTCGGCGAGGCGCTGCTGGAGCCGACGCGCATCTATGTGAAGCCGATCCTCAAGGCTGTCCGGGGCACGCACGGCATCAAGGCCCTGGCGCACATCACCGGTGGCGGCTTTCCCGACAACATCCCGCGCGTGCTGCCGAAGGATTTTTCGGCCGAGCTCGACCTCGCCTCGATCGACGTGCCGCCGGTGTTCTCCTGGCTGGCCAAGACCGGCGGCGTGGCACCGGAGGAGATGATGCGCACCTTCAATTGCGGCATCGGCATGATCGCCGTCGTGGCCGCCGGGCAGGCTGCACAGGTCGCGGCGGTGCTCCAGGAAGCCGGCGAGACGGTGACGCCGATCGGCCGCATCGTGCCGAGGCGCGACGCCGGCGTCATCTACCGGGGATCGCTCGACCTATGACCCGCAAGCGCGTCGCCATCCTGATCTCCGGACGCGGTTCGAACATGGCGGCGCTGATCGCCGCCGCGAAGGAGGCCGACTTCCCCGCCGAAATCGTCGGCGTCATTTCCGACAAGGCGGACGCTGCCGGCCTGCTCGTTGCCGAGGCCGCCGGCATCCCGATCCGGGTCGTGCCCCGATCCGACTATTCCGGCAAGGAAGCGCATGATCAGGCGATCGATGCGACGCTGCATGCCTTCGGTACCGAGATCGTCTGCCTGGCCGGCTACATGCGGCTCCTGACCGACGCCTTCGTCGCCGAATGGCAGGGCAGGATGATCAACATCCACCCGGCGCTGCTGCCGCTGTTCAGGGGCCTCGACACGCATCGCAAGGCGCTGGCAGCGGGCGTGCGTATCCATGGCTGCACCGTGCATTTCGTGACGGCGGAGATGGATGGCGGGCCGATCATAGCGCAGGCGGCCGTGCCGGTGCTGCCGGGCGACGACGCCGACACGCTGGCTGTTCGGGTGCTGAAGGCCGAGCATCGCCTCTATCCGCGGGCATTGAAGCTGGTCGCCGAGGGCAAGGCCCGGATGGTGAGCGGCGCGACCGTGTTCGATCCCTCCACGCCGGTTGTCTCGGAGACGGCCGCGCTCGATTCCCTGGTAGCGTCGGCCGGCCAGATCGACCTGGAGGCGCTGGCACGGTTCACGCCGTGAGCATGGAATCGCGATCCACCAGGCGCGAGGTCATGAGGCATCCCTGATGAATCTCCGCGGACCACTCGGCTATCTGCTTTTTCCGCTGTCGGTGCTGAGGCTGGTCTCGGGCTACAAATCCTTCGCCGATCCGCTGATCGGAGACGCCGGCCTCAACCGGCGGGGGCTGCATGTCTGGCGGATGCGCCTTGCGCATCGCATCGCCGACATGCGGCGTGCCCGGCTGGCAAGGCTCGTGCCGGAGGTCGATCGGGCCTTCTTTGCCGAACACGGTTTCGTCGAAAAGCGCAACCTCCTCCAGGAAACCGACTATGCCGCGCTGGTCGAGGAAATCCGCGTGCTCACGGCACCCGCCCGCGACATGATCGAGGGCAACGCCGTGACCCGGCGCATCGCGGTGACGCCGGCAGTCCTGGCGCGGGCGCCGCATCTGCGCCTGCTGCTCGAATCGGCCGAGTGGCGCGGTCTCACCCGCTATATCGGCGGCTTCAACGCCGAGCCGATCGTCTGCATCCAGACGATCTTCGCACTGTCAGGCGGGTCCAGGTCCGACCCTCAGACGAAGCTGCACATGGACACATTCCACCCGACGATGAAGGCCTGGTTCTTCCTCCATGGCGTCGAGCCGGATCAGGGACCGTTCACTTACGTGCCCGGCTCGCATCGGCCGACGAAGCGGCGTCAGGCCTGGCACAAGCGCCGGAGCGTGCTCGCGTCTCGGAAGGTCACCAAGGGAGGCGCATTCCGCGTCGCCGACGAACAGCTCCCGATCCTGCGACTGCCGGGCAGGCATGTCTTCGCCGTCCCCGGAAACACGCTGGTGGTGGCCGACACCTTCGGCCTGCATGCACGCGGTCTGTCGCTGCGGCCGTCGACGCGTGTCGAGATCTATGCCTCGATGCGGCCGAACCCGTTCAATCCGCTGACTTTCCTGGACACGGCCCTGCTGCCGTTCGTGCACGGGCGGAAGCTACAGATCGGCTGGTGGATGGAGGACTTTCTCGTAAGCCTGGGCCTGACGCGGCGGATCTGGAAGAAGGTCGGACGTGTCAGTCCGTGGCAGCGTTCCGGAGCCTGATCGGCCGAGGTGCCTCGTTCTGGACGCAGCGAAATGCGCTGCATCAAAGGACAGCTGCATGAAGACGCTGCTGCTGCTTCGCCATGCGAAGTCGAGCTGGGCCGACGACACGCTCGACGATTTCGACCGGCCGCTCGCCCTGCGCGGCATCAAGGCGGCGCCTCGAATGGGGCGCGAACTCACCTGGCGTGACTGGCTGCCGGACGCGGCGCTCGTGTCGCCTGCCCGACGCACCGTGCAGAGCTGGGACCTTGTTGCGGCCGAGCTGCCGGAGACGCCCCAGGTCGAATTCTGCAAAGAACTGTACGAGGCATCGGCGGAGCAGGTGCTGGACGAACTGCGAAAGACGGCCGGAGCGGTCCGCACGCTGCTGGTGCTCGGCCACAATCCCGGGCTAGGTGATCTGGCAAAGCAGCTCGCCGCCCCCGCGTCGGACGCCCTCGCCCTGAAGCAGCTCGATGAGAAATTTCCGACGGCCGCCCTCGCCCGTCTCGTCTTCGATGCAGGGTGGGCAGACCTGCGCCTCGGCACGGCGCGGCTCACCCATTGCCTGCGGCCGAAGGATTTGGACTAGGGGCCTTAGCTGCGAACACTGCGACCAAGCGTGGCCTCACGCCGCCTTGCGCACCCACACCCGGTTGTCGTGGAACGCCGCACCGCCATAGGGCGGCGGCGCGTCCGCGCCGGTCAGCACGTTGATGCCCTCGCCGCGCTCGTGCGCGTCGTTCGGCCAGATGCCTTCAGCGATGACGACGCCGCGGCGCACCCCGTCGAACAGCTTTGCATGCAGCACCACCTCGCCGCGCCGGTTGCCGATCTCGACGCGGTCGCCGCCTTCGAACCCGAGCGCCGCGGCGTCCTCCGGGTGGACCAGCAGCTCCGGCCGGCCCTCGCGCTGGCGCGAACCGGGCGTCTCGGTGAAGCTGGAATTGAGGAAGGAGCGCGCCGGCGAGGTCGCCAGGCGGAACGGGTGCCCGGCGTCCGGAACCTCGATCAGTTCGACATGGTCGGGGAATTCCGGAAGCCGCGCCACATCGCCCTGGATGCCGATGCTCCTCGGCGGCCGGTTAGGCGCGACCGTGCCGGTCCAGTCCGGCCGGAACCGGAATTTTCCGTCGGCGTGGCCAAAACCCTTCAGGAAATGCGCGGTCTCGAAATCCGGCTGGAGGTCGGCCCAGCGCTCCTCTCGGAAGCTGTCGAACGTGCCCAGCCCCTTCTTTTCCAGCATCACCTCGATGTGCTCGCGCTCGGTCATGCCGAAGCCCGGCAGATGCGCGACGCCGAGCCGTCTGGCCAGTTCCTCGATGACGAAATGGTTGGGGCGCGGCCCTTCCGGCGGCTCGATCAGTTTCGGCCCGAGCGTGACATGCTGGTTGCCGCCGCCCTTGTAGATGTCGTCGTGCTCCAGGAACATGGTGGCCGGCAGCACGACGTCGGCGAGTTTTGCCGTATCGGTCATGAACTGCTCGTGCACGCAGGTGAACAGGTCGTCGCGCAGAAACCCCTTCTTCACCAGCCGCTGCTCGGGGCAGACATTGGCGGGGTTGGTGTTCTGGATCAGCATGGCCGTCACCGGTGGGCCGCCGTTCAGCGCTTCCGGCGCGCCCGTCAGGATCGGGCCGATGCGCGACTGGTCGAGGAAGCGGATGTTCGGGTCGCGCAGCCGCGCGCCGTCCAGCAGCTCGGTGTTGAGCTTCAGCACGCCCGAATTGGAATGGAAGGCGCCGCCGCCCTCATATTGCCAGCAGCCGGTGACGGCGGCGACCGACAGCGCGGCGTGCATGTTCACCGAGCCGTTGCGCTGGCGTGCAAAACCATAGCCGAGGCGGAAGAAGGTTTTCTGCGTCGTGCCGACCAGTTGCGCGAAAGCCTCGATCTCGGCGGCCGAAAGCCCGGTGATCGCCGAAGCCCATTCCGGCGTCCTCGTCCGCAGGTGCTGCTCGAGCCCCCCGGCGTCGTCAGTGTATTTCTCCAGATAGGCGCGATCGGCAAGACCGTCGCGGAACAGCACATGCATGACCGCGCAGGCGAGCGCGCCGTCGGTGCCCGGCCTGACAATCAGGCCCATGTCGGCCTGCTTCACCGTCGGATTGTCGTAGATGTCGACGACCACGATCTTGGCGCCGCGCTCCTTGCGAGCGCGCACGGCATGGGTCATCACGTTGACCTGGGTGACCACCGCGTTGGTGCCCCAAATGACGACACAGTCGGACTTCGCCATCTCGCGCGGATCGGCGCCGCGCAGCGCGCCGGCGCCCATGACCCAGCCGGTCCAGGCGAGATTGGTGCAGATGGTGTCGAAGAAGCCGGAATATTTCTTGGCGTGCCGCAACCGGTGGATGCCGTCGCGCTGCACCAGCCCCATCGTGCCCGCATAATAATAGGGCCAGACGGTCTCGCTGCCGAACTTCGCCTCGGCCGCCTCGAATTTTTCGGCGACCAGATCAAGCGCCGCCTCCCAGCTGGCTTCCTTCCAGGCGCCCTCCCCCTTGGCGCCGGCGCGCACCAGCGGCTTCAGCAGCCGGCTGGGATGATGCACGCGCTCTGCATAGCGCGCCACCTTGGCGCAGATGACGCCAGCCGTGTAGGAATTGTCCTTGGCGCCATGGACGCGGCCGATGGTGCGCTCGTCGATCAGCTCGACGTCGAGCGCGCAGGTCGACGGACAGTCGTGCGGACAGGCCGAATGGCCGATCTTGAGTTTTGCTGACGCGATGCGGGCGTGCTGGTTCATGAAGCGACGCTTAGCAATTTTCTGCAGGCGTGCGTAGGGCCAGCTATTCCTTATTGCCGGGCTGCGGCGCAAAGACGTCCCCGTCTTCCGGCGGCTCGTCGCCGGCTCCATCGAGAAACGTCAGGAACGCCTTGCGGTCGCCGCGGACGGCGCGCTTGCCGAAGAACTCCTCGGTCTCCAGCGCAGAGAGCTTTTCCGCGACCGCCACGTTTATGAACCGGTTGAGGCTCGTCCCTTCCGCCGAGGCGACGCGCTCGGCCGCGTTCTTGAGCGAAGGCTGGAGGCGCAGGGCGTAGTTCGCTTTGGTCATGCCAGTCTCCTCATCAGTTCCGCTGGAGTAACTATCTCGATCCCGAAACGCGAGGCCGGCGCAAAATGCCCAGAGTTGAAGGTCACGATGCAGCCAGATAATCCAGAAAACCCGCGACCGCGCCGACATTCAGTCCCGTCGCCAGCAAATGCTCGGGCCGTGTCAGAACCGCCTCGTATTTCAGGAAAAGCGGTACGCTCGCCACCATTCGGAAGACCTTATCGTCGGCCGCCCGAAGCCGGTAATATACAACAAAAAGTCGCCTACTCCGCCGTCGCCGCCTCATACTCCGCAGACATCTCCAGCCAGCGCTCCTCCTGGCTCCCGAGTTGCGCGGCAAGCTGCGCGCGCTCCTTGGCGAGTTGGGTGGCCGTCGTCGGGTCCTTCTCGTAGACGGCCGGATCGGCGAGCCGGTCCTCGAGCTGGTCGATGCGCTTGCGCAGCCGGTCCATCAGCGCCTCGGTGGCGCGAATTTCCTTGGCCAGCGGCTCGGCGGCGGCGCGGCGCGCGGCCGCCTCGCGGCGGCGGTCGGCCTTCGACGCCTTCTCCGCCTCGCGCTTCTCGCGCCGGTCGGCCGAGACGCCGGTGACGATCTGCCGATAGTCGGCCATGTCGCCGTCGAAGGGATTCACCGCGCCGTCCTTGACCAGCCACAGCCGGTCGGCCGTCGCCTCGATCAGGTGGCGGTCGTGGGAAATCAGGATGACGGCGCCGGGAAAGTCGTTCAGCGCCAGCATCAGCGCCTCGCGCGAGTCGATGTCGAGGTGGTTGGTCGGCTCGTCGAGGATGAACAGGTTCGGCCCGTCGAAGGCGGACAGCCCCATGAGGAGCCGCGCCTTCTCGCCGCCCGACAGATCCTTGGCCGGCGTGTTCATCTTCTCCGTCGTCAGCCCGAACTGGGCGACGCGCGCCCGCACCTTCGATTCCGGCGCCTCCGGCATCATGCGGCGCACATGCTCGTAGGCGTTTTCTTCCGGCCTGAGGTCGTCGAGCTGGTGCTGAGCGAAGATCGACACCTTCAGCCCGGGCGCGATCGTCATCGTGCCGGCGTCCCCCTTCAGCCGCCCCGCCAGAAGCTTGGCGAAGGTCGACTTGCCGTTGCCGTTGGCGCCGAGCAGGGCGATGCGGTCGTCGGCGTCGATCCTTAGCGACAGCTTCTTCAGGATGGGGCTGCCGGGCTGATAGCCCACCGAAACCCCGTCCAGCGCCACGATCGGCGAGGCCACCGTCTTCACCGGCTCGGGAAAGTTGAACGGCCGCACCGTATCGTCGATCGCGGCGGCGATCGGCTTCATCTTCTCCAGCGCCTTGATGCGCGACTGCGCCTGCCTAGCTTTCGACGCCTTGGCGCGGAAGCGGTCGACGAAGGACTGCAGGTGCTTTCGCTGCGCCTCCTGCTTGACGCGGCTCTTCTCCTGCAATTCGAGCTGCTCGGAACGCTGACGCTCAAACTGGTCGTAGCCGCCGCGCCAGAAGGTCAGCTTCTGCTGGTCGAGATGGACGATCGAGTTGACGGCGCGGTTGAGCAGGTCGCGGTCGTGGCTGATCAGGAGCACCGTACGCGGATATTTGGCGACGTAGGTCTCCAGCCACAGCGTGCCTTCGAGGTCGAGATAGTTGGTCGGCTCGTCGAGCAGCAGCAGATCCGGCTCCGAGAACAACACCGCGGCCAGCGCCACGCGCATGCGCCAGCCGCCGGAAAAGGACGAGGCCGGCCGCTGCTGCGCCTCGGCGTCGAAGCCGAGGCCGGCGAGAATGGTAGCGGCGCGCGCCTCGGCCGTATGCGCGTCGATGTCGGCCAGCCGGATGTGGATCTCGGCGATGCGCTCCGGGTCGGTCGCCGTCTTCTCTTCCGCCAGCAGCGCGGCGCGCTCCTTGTCGGCGGACAGCACGATGTCGATCAGCGGCTCCTCTGTCCCGGGCGCCTCCTGGGCGACCTGGCCGATGCGCGTGTTCTTCGGCAGCGCGATCGAACCGGTCTCGCTGGAAAGATCGCCGGTGATGGCGCGGAACAGCGTGGTCTTACCCGTGCCGTTTCGGCCGACCAGCCCCGCCTTCGTGCCTTCCGGCAGGAAGAGCGAGGCATGATCGAGGAGGAGCCGTCCGGCGACGCGGAGCGAAAGATCGGTGATGGTCAGCATGGCCCGGCGCTTTTGGCCGAAGGCTGGAGCAAGGGCAAGGCGGGCGTTGAACAAATATGGTGCGATGTGTATACTGGCAACGACAATACACATCGAGAGCCGGCATGCGCACGAACATTGATATCGACGAGAAGGCTGTGAAAGAGTTGATGGCCATGACCGGCGCCAGGACCATGAAAGAAGCCGTCAACAACGCCGTGCGCGATCAGTTGAGGCAGCAGCGCGCCATCGATGTTTTGCGCAGCTTGCGGGGCAAGGTCGAATGGGAGGGCGACCTCGACGCAATGCGGCGTGACCGTTTTTGATCCTCGTCGATACGTCGGTATGGGTCGCGTTCTTCAGACAGCACGCCTCAACGGATACTCTCGCTTTGGATGATCTGCTGGCGGCGAAGAAAGTTCTCGTCGGCGACCTGATCGCCGCGGAAGTCCTGCAAGGCATCAAGGGCGCGAGGGAAGAGAAGCTGGTCGCGTCAGCGCTGCTGCGCCTTCCGTCCAGAGACCTGTGCGGGATGGAGATTGCGCTCAAGGCTGCCGAGAACTACCGCAGGCTGCGCGCGAAGGGTGTAACCATTCGCGGCACAGTCGATGTCGTCATCGCCACCTGGTGCATCGAAAACGACGTGCCGCTGCTGCACAACGACCGCGATTTCATCGCCATGGAATCCGAACTCGGCCTGAAGGCCTACAATCGTTCGGCGTGACCCCGGTCTCACGCAAACGCCCTGCCCTCATCGGTGCGCTGGAAATAGATGAGGTCGAGCGTCAGCGACGGCTTGCCCAGGCCCGTCAGGATCGTGTGCATCTGGCCGCGATGGTGGGTCTGGTGGTTGAACAGATGCGCCAGCGCCGGCGCCAGCCGCTGCGAGATGGTGCGCACGTCGGTGGCGGTGATGTAGGTGAAACGGCCGGCGAACTGCTCTTCGCCCAGGCCGGCGATCCATCCGACGATGCGGTCGTCCTCGGCGATCCGCGCCTTGCGCAGCGGCGCGAAATCCCGGTGCAGGATCGCGTCCAGCCTGGCCGGCGCGTCGCCCTCGCCGGTAAAACGCTTCATCCAGATGCGGTCGGTGGCGAGCAGATGGTTGAGCGTGCCCATGGCGGACGTGAAGAACGCGCCGGTGTCGCGTGAAAACTCCTCCGCCGTCAACTCGGCCACAGCGTCGTAGACGCGCTGATTGGCCCAACGGTTGTAGGCGGCGAACATCTGGAAATGCTGCTTCATCGGCTTCCCTTCCGGGCTCGGTGCGGCGACAGTCACGCTCCTCTTATCCGCAAGGACACGGGCCGCCAATGACCATCCTCCTCTACGAACTCGCCGGCGCCGACACGTCGCGCCCCTTCAGCCCGCACTGCTGGAAGACGGTGCTGTCGCTGGCGCACAAGGGACTCGATTTCGAACGCCGGACCGTGCCGTTCACCCGGGTCGGAGCGGTCGAGGGTGGTATCTCCAGAACCGTCCCGGTGATCCGCGACGGCGACAAGGTCGTCCCTGATTCCTTTTCGATCGCGCTCTACCTGGAAGAGACCTATCCCACGCGCCCGAGCCTGTTCGGCGGGCCGGGCGGCATCGCAACGGCTCGCTTCATCGAGCGCTGGTCGCAACTCACCGTTCATCCCTATCTCGGCGCGGCGGCGCTGCTCGATATCCATTCCATGCTGGCAGCGGAGGACCAGGCCTATTTCCGCGACAGCCGCGAGAAGCGTTTCGGCAAAAGGCTGGAGGAGGTTCCCCTCGACCGGGAGGAGCGGCTCGCCGCCTTCCGCGCAACGCTGGAGCCGCTGCACAGCATGCTCGCCTACCAGCCGTTCATCGGCGGGGCCTCGCCGCTTTTCGCCGACTACATCGTCTTCGGCGCCTTCCAGTGGATGCGCATCAGCTCGCCGTTCCAGGTTCTCCTGGCGGATGACCCGGTCGCCGTCTGGTTCGAGCGCTGCCTCGACCTTCATGGTGGCCTCGGGCGAAGCGTCAGCGCGGCAACCTGAAAACCTCGGCGTCCGGCCCAGGCTCCCGGAAGCTGGCCGGTAACCCGCCCCGCGCGGCAACCGGCCCCTTGGCAAGGGATCGGACGGCCTGTATACGCACCGCCACCTTCCCCTTTCACGCTTGACAAGGACATATCATGGCGATCGAACGCACGTTTTCGATGATCAAACCCGACGCGACCCGACGCAACCTCACCGGCGCGATCACCAAGATGCTCGAGGAGGCCGGCCTGCGCGTCGTCGCGTCGAAGCGCGTGTGGATGAGCCGCCGCGAGGCGGAGGGTTTTTATGCCGTGCACAAGGAGCGGCCGTTCTTCGGCGAGCTCGTCGAATTCATGTCGTCCGGTCCGACCATCGTGCAGGTCCTCGAGGGCGAGAACGCCATCGCCAGGAATCGCGAAGTGATGGGCGCCACCAACCCGGCCAATGCCGACGAGGGCACCATCCGCAAGGTGCATGCGCTGTCGATCGGCGAGAATTCCGTGCACGGCTCCGACGGCGCGGAGACCGCCGCGCAGGAGATCCGCTACTGGTTCTCCGACACCGAGATCGTCGGCTGATCCCAAGCCGAACGGCGATGGTTAACGCGGAGCCGTCGGAGGTTCCGCGTTAACGTTATCTTTACTATCTTCTTGCCGCCTGCATCCGGATACTGCACTGAAGCCTCCTGAACTCAATCAGGAGATGTGTCGTGGCAGTCGTGAAGTTGGGCGTTGCAAATCCGGCCAGCCAAACCCAGGCGGGCTCTCTTCCCGAAACGCTTTCCCTTTCGGGGTGGTCGACGACCACCTTTCCAGGCGGAATGACCTTCACGGCACCCGCGTCAAGCCCGACGACGGTGCCCAGCAAGGTCTCGGTCACGCTCGACGCGGCCAACAACGTGACCGCCCTCAGCTACGCCTCGAGCTACATTCACTCGACGCTTCCGCAGTTCCAGGTCAGCGGCCTGTCGATCGCCAAGGCGACGCTGCTCGCCAATCTGGCCAACATCATGCCGCTCGTGCTTTCCGGCGACGACACGATCTACGGCAACGACTTCAACAACACCCTGAACGGCAGGGCCGGCAACGACATCATCTACGGATATGGCGGCGACGACAAACTCACGGGCGACATCGGAAACGACAAGCTCTTCGGCGGCGACGGCACCGACCAGCTCTTCGGCGGCAGCGGCAACGACACGCTGCTGCCCGGCCCGAACGCGGCCGGCGGCGCGCGTGAAATCGTCGATGGCGGGGCGGGCACGGACACGGTTTCGTTCAGAGGGCACACGGCCGCCGTCACCGTCAATCTCGCCACCGGAACGGCGACCGGCACCGGCACCAACGCCCAGCTGATCTCGATCGAATATGCCATCGGCTCCGCGCATGCCGATTTGATAAGCGGCTCCGCCGCCAACAACGTGCTGGTCGGCGATGCCGGCAACGACAAGCTCTACGGCCTGGGCGGCCACGACAAGCTCGATGGCGGTTCCGGCAACGACCAGCTCCTCGGCGGCGAGGGCAACGACACCATGCTGGGCGGCGACGGCAACGACACGCTGCGCGGCGACAAGGGCGCCGACGTGCTGAACGGCGGCGCCGGCACCGATCTGGCGACCTATTCGACTTCCAGCGCCGGCGTTGACGTCAACCTCACCTCGGGAGCGGGCGCCGGCGGCGACGCCCAGGGCGACAGCTTCATCAGCATCGAGAACGTGACCGGCAGCAATTTTCGCGACACGATCATCGGATCGGCGGCCGCCAACCGCATCTCCGGCGGATTGGGCGACGATTCGATCTTCGGCCAGGCCGGCAACGACGCCCTGACCGGCGATGGCGGCAACGATGCCCTCTTCGGCGGCGACGGAAACGATACGCTGTCCGGCAATGACGGCAATGACGGCCTATTCGGCGAGGCCGGCATCGACATCGTCTATGGCGGCAACGGCAACGATTATATCGAGGGCGGCGACGGCAACGACGTGCTGTGGGGCGAAGCCGGGGACGACAATATCCAGGCGGGTGCCGGCGACGATTTTGTCGTGCTGGGCGACGGCAACGACAATTTCACGCTCGGCGCCGGCGCCGACCTGGTGCGGTTCGACTACGGCAACGGCCACGATACGATCACCGACTTCGGCAATGGCGCCGACCGCATCGACTTCACCTGGACCGACGCGACGCTCGCGCAAGTGCAGGCCGGCGCGGTGCAGACGTCGGAAGGCGTGCTGCTGCAGGTCGGCTCGGGCTCGATCCTGCTGTCGGGGCTGCAGCTGTGGCAGCTCGAATGGAACTCGGATTTCCTGTTCGCCTGAGCCGGCTCAGGCTCACTTCCATCTGGAGGCGGCGGCGTCATCCGCCGCCTTCGCCTCGACCCAGTCGCCGCTGCTGCCGTCGCGGCGATGCTCCTTCTTCCAGAAGGGCGCGCGCGTCTTCAGGTAATCCATGACGAAGGAGGCGGCCGCGAACGCCGCCTCGCGGTGCGCCGAGGCCGCGACCACCAGGACGATGTTCTCGCCCGGCTCGATGCGGCCGAAGCGGTGGATGGCCGTCAGGCCGCTGACCGGCCAGCGTTCGGCCGCCTGCCTGGCGATGCGGCCGATCTCGGCCTCGGCCATGCCGGGATAATGTTCCAGCTCCAGCGCCGCGAGCGTGCCCGCCTCGTCGCGGCACAGACCGGTGAAGGTGACGACGGCACCGACATCGGAGCGGCCGGCCGTCAGCCGCGCGCTCTCGGCGGCGGCGTCGAAATCCCGGCGCTGGATGCGCACGGTCGGCTCGACGGCCACCGGATCAGCCTCCGGTCATCGGCGGGAACAGCGCGATCTCGCGCGCCCCGGCGACAGCCTCGCGGTGGTCGACATGCTCCTGGTTGATGGCGACGCGGATCACCTCGGGATGGCGCAGCGCGTTCGCATATTCGTCGCCGCGCCCTTGCAGCCAGGCAAGCAGGTCGCGCACAGACCGGACCTGCGCCGGCAGGACCACATCCTCCTCGGAACGGCCGATGCGCTCGCGCACCCAGGCGAAATAGATCAGCTTAACGGTTTGCTCGCTCATTCGTCGACGATGTGCTTCAGCCCGGCGCGGAAATAGTCGTAGCCGGTATATAGGGTGAGCAGGGCCGCCACCCAGAGCAGGACGAGACCGGTCTGCGTCCAGTAGGGCACGATATTGTCGCCGGCCGGCCCGAGCAGCAGGAAGGCGATCGCCACCATCTGCACCGTGGTCTTCCACTTGGCGAGTTGCGTCACCGGCACGCTGACCTTGAGCTCGGCCAGGTATTCGCGCAGGCCCGAAACCAGGATCTCGCGGCACAGGATGATGATCGCCGCCCACAGCGACCAGCCGGCGATGCCGCCGCGATGATCGGTGTCGGCGGCCAGCAGCAGCAGGCAGGTCGCCACCAGCAGCTTGTCGGCGATCGGATCGAGCATGCGGCCGATGTTGGAGGTCTGCTGCCAGGCGCGGGCGAGGTAGCCGTCGAGATAGTCGGTCAGGCTCGCCACGATGAAGATCAGGAAAGCGCTCCAGCGTGCGAACTCGCTGGATTGCAGCCGGCCCTCCAGAAAGAAGCACAGCACGACCAGCGGCACAGCGAGTATGCGCCCGTAGGTCAGCATGTTCGGGAGGTTGAACGCGCGCTTTGCCATTTTTTCCGTCGTAGCCATCTGCGTACTCAAATCAGAAGGTGTTGCAGCGGGTCAACAGGCCAAGTCGGTTGGACCAAGGCACAATTAGGGCGAAGCCGCATCAATTCTCGTGAAAATGATTGTAAACCGCGCGAGCAACCGATTCCGAGATGCCGTCGACCGCCATCAGGTCGTCCATCGCCGCCCGGCTGACCGCTTTCGCGGTTCCGAAATGCATCAGCAAGGCGCGTTTGCGGCCCGGGCCGATTCCGGCGATCTCGTCGAGCGGGTTCTTCGTCATCTCCTTCTTGCGGCGCGCGCGGTGCGAGCCGATGGCGAAGCGGTGTGCCTCGTCGCGCAGCCGCTGGACGAAATAGAGCACGGGATCGCGCACCGGCAAGGTGAAGGACTCGCGGCCTGCGACGAAGAACCGCTCCCGCCCCGCATCCCGGTCGACGCCCTTAGCGACGCCGATGGCGGTCACGCGTCCGGCGACGCCGAGCTTGTCGAGAATGCCCCGCACCGCCGACATCTGCCCTTGCCCGCCATCGATGAGGATGACGTCCGGCCAGGCCGGAAAGGCGCCGTTGCCGTTCTCCTCGGCCAACGCGTCGTCGCCGGCGGAAGCGCCGTTCTCCTGTTCTTCCTTCAGGAGTCTGGAGAAGCGGCGCTCCATGACCTCGCGCATCATGCCGAAATCGTCGCCGGGCGTGATCTCGGTCGATCGGATGTTGAATTTCCGGTACTGGTTCTTCACGAAGCCTTCCGGTCCGGCGACGATCATGGCGCCGACGGCGTTGGTGCCCATGATGTGCGAGTTGTCGTAGACTTCGATGCGCGTCGGGATCTTTTCCAGGCCGAACGTTTCCTTCAGACCTTCCAGCAGCCGCGCCTGCGTCGACGTCTCGGCCAGCCGCCGCGCCAGCGCCTCGCGCGCGTTCTGCAGCGCATGGTCGACGAGGTCCTTCTTCTCGCCGCGCTTCGGCACGCCGATCAACACCTTGTGGCCGGCCCGGGTGGCCAGCGCCTCGGCGAGCAGTTCCTGCTCCTCGACCTCCTGCGCCAGCAGGATCGTCCGCGGGCTGGGCTTGTCGTCGTAGAATTGGGCGAGGAAGGAGCCCAGTACCTCGCCCGGTTCCAGCGCCGGGTCGGCCTTGGGGAAGTAGGCGCGGTTGCCCCAGTTCTGGCCGGTGCGGAAGAAGAACACCTGGATGCAGTTCTGGCCGCCCTCCTGATGCAGGGCGAAGACGTCCGCCTCCTCGACCGATTGCGGGTTGATGCCCTGATGGCTCTGCACATGCGACAGCGCCGCGAGGCGGTCGCGGTAGATTGCGGCACGCTCGAAATCGAGATCGTCGGAGGCCAGTTGCATGGCCGCGCCGATCTGCGTCTTCACCTTCTGGCTGCGGCCGGACAGGAAGTCCGTCGCCTCGCCCACCAGTTCGGCATAGTCGACCGGCGAGATCTCGCCGGTGCACGGACCCGAGCAGCGCTTGATCTGGAACAGCAGGCAGGGCCGGCTGCGCGTCTCGAAAACCGAGTCGGTGCAGGTTCTTAGCAGGAAAGCCCGCTGCAACGCGTTAATGGTGCGGCCGACAGCGCCGGCCGAGGCGAAGGGGCCGAAATAGTCGCCCTTGCGCGATCGCGCGCCGCGGTGCTTGAAGATGCCGGGCGCCGGATGGTCGCCTGTGACGACGATATAGGGAAACGACTTGTCGTCGCGCAACAGCACGTTGAAGCGCGGGCGCAAGCGCTTGATCAGATTGGCTTCGAGCAGCAGCGCCTCGATCTCGGTGCGCGTCACCACGAATTCCATGGTGACGGTCTCGCGCACCATCCGGCCGATGCGGTTGGTGTGGAAGCGGCCCTGCGCGTAGGCGGTGACACGCTTCTTCAGGCTGCGCGCCTTGCCGACATAGAGCACGTCGCCGGCAGCGTTCATCATACGGTAGACGCCGGGCGCGTTGGGCAGCCGCTTGACCAGCGCCTGGATGACGTCGGCGCCCGCCTTGCCGGCAGCCTCTCCAGCCTGCCCGCTCCAGTCGATGGCGGTGAACGGCAGATCGGGACCTTCGGCTGGCGCGGGCTCGACGACAATATCCTCTTCCTCGTCCGCCTCGGCGTCGGGCAGGTAGCCGGCAATGTCCTCCGCCGCGCTGTCCTTGCGCGGGATCGGCGGCATCTTTAGCTGGCGAGCACTCATTCGGTCATGCCTGCCAGGTCCGGCGTCTCCCAGGCAAGATGCTGGCCGCCATCCAGCGCGATCATCTGGCCGGTGATCGAGCGCGCCTCCCAGAGATAGCGTACGGTTGCGCCGAACTCGGCCGGCGCCGGCGGACGCTTGAGGATCAGCCCGTCGACCTGCGCGGCGAAGTCGGCGGCCTGCTGCCGGCTGCTGGCGAAGGTGGGACCGGGACCGATCGCATTGACGCGGATGCGCGGCGCCAAAGCCTGCGCCATGGTCATGGTGGCCGTCCACAGGGCCGACTTCGACAGCATGTAGGAGAAATAGCGCGGATTGGGGTGCAGGACACGCTGATCGATGACGTTGACGACGAGCCCCTCCGCCTCCGCCGGGAGGCGCTTGGCGAACGCCCTTGCCAGCGCGACCGGCGCCTTGAGGTGGATGGCGAAGTGACGGTCCCAAAGCTCCCAGTCGAAATCCGCCACCGTGTCCGGCTCGAAGATCGACGCATTGTTGACCAGGATCGACAAAGGGCCGAGCCGGTCCTCCGCCTCTCCGGCCAGGGCGGCCGCGGCATCCGGCTCGCTCAGGTCGGCCGTCACCACCGCCGCGGCGCCGCCGGCGGCGCGAATCGTTTGAACCAGACGTTCCGCTTCGTCGCGCGAGCGGTGGCAGTGGATCGCCACGCCGAAGCCGTTCCTCGCCAGGTCCTCGACGATGGCGCGGCCGATACGGCGCGCCCCTCCGGTCACCAGCACGTTGGTCCGTGTTCCAGACAAGATCACCTTCCCGCTCAGACAGATTCGTTTACGAGGTGTTCGCTCATCGGGCGGGAATGTGGCGAAATCACCCTCGTCCGGCGGTGCGAGCAGCTCAACCGGCGCACCGGCAGCCGCAATATAGGGCTACGGACCCCTTGCACCAAGCGGCCAGGCGCCGGCGGCGGCGACCCTGCTGACAGGCCATGTTGCCGGAATGTCACGTCGGATTTCGGCCGCATTCGCGCCCGGGAATCATCAAAGTTAGGGTGCGCTGCGGCCGCATTTGCCCACGACATTCGGACCGTCGAGTCCTGCCCGTCTCCTCCCGCCTCGGGCCGGCTCTTCTTGAACGTGACCACAGTGTCCTGAGTATCCTGTGGGGTAAGGAGAAGTTGAATGTCTGCATCTATCAAATTCGCGCGCCCGGTCGCGGCGGCTCTCGGCCTCGCCGCCCTGGTGGGCATCGGCGCAGCCAATGCCGCCGACGTCATCGAGGAAGCCCCGCAGCCGGCCGTTCCCATGGAAGTGGCGCCGGTCGCGAGCTGGAGCGGCGCCTATGCGGGCGTCACCGCCGGCTACGGTTTTGCCGGGCGCTCGCATGACGATACCAACAACAACAAGATCGACACCGACGGCTTCGTCGGCGGCGCATTCCTCGGCTATCAGGTTGACACCGGCAGCGGCATCGTCGCCGGCGTCGAGGGCGACGTCGGCTACAGCGGCGTCGAGGGCTCGAATGCCGGCACCGAGGTGAAGGGCGGCGTCGACGGCTCGCTGCGCGCCCGCCTCGGCTACACGCTGACTCCCGACGTGCTCGGCTACGTCACCGCCGGTGGCGCCGCCAAGCGCATGTCCGTCGAGGAAGGCGGGGAGAAGGACTCGCAGACCCAGCTTGGCTGGACCGCCGGCGTCGGCACCGACGTCAAGATCACCGAGAAGGTGTTCGGCCGCGTCGAGTATCGCTACACCGACTACGGCAGCGAGGATTTCTCCACCGGTACGGGTTCGGGCAAGGTCGATGCCAAGGACCACCGCGTGCAGGTCGGTCTCGGCCTGCAGTTCTGATCGCAGCCGACAGGGTTACTGCAAAAGGCCGGGCGCAAGCCCGGCCTTTTTCTTTGAGCAAACACCGGGACGCGGCCAGTTTTCGACAGGATCAGCACAGCCTGGCCAAAATCAACTGCATCCCCTGCCGGGCTCACGCCGGCAGGTATGGCTTCAGCTCCGGAAAGCGCTCGTCGAAGCGGGCGGCCCAGCGCTTCAGCTTGGCGCGGCCGCGCTCCCACTGGCCGGCGAAGCGCAGGTCGAGATAGCCGAGGCAGGCGCGCAGCGCGATGTGGCCGGCGGTCGGCTTCTTGCCGAGCCGCGGCAGCCTGCCGTTCAAGAGGTCGAGCGACCGCACGACCTTCGACCATTGCAGGTCGAGCCAGGGCTGGTGCACCTTCTCGGCCGGGCGTATGCGGCGCTCGTAGACATGCGCGAGCGCGCAGTCGCAGATGCCGTCGGCGAGAGCCTCCAGCAGTTCCGCATCGAGCCGCTTTGCCGCGTTGCGCGGAAACAGGGCGTTGCCGGAAATCCGGTTGAGATGCTGGGTGATGGCGCGGCTGTCGTAGACCGCCTGCCCGTCATCGGTGACCAGGCAGGGGATCTTGCCGAGCGGGTTCACCGAGGTGAGTTCGGGCGGCTGCGGCCCCGTCTCCACCTTCACCGCTTCCAGCGGTATCCCGGCATAGGCGGCCGCCATGCGCACCTTGGCGCTGTAGGGGGACGCGGGCGAATAAAGCACCTTCGGCATTTCGGCTCTCCAGGGGACTGTCGCGGACGCTATTGCGCGACACCGCCGCAGGCAACATGCCAAACCGCGCCAGCAACAGGCTTTCTCTGCGCCAGAACAGTGGCCATGCCGGTCAGGCGACGGCTCTCTGGCCGCTGGCGAAGCCGCTCAGGCCGAGCCATGTCTGGATCGCCTTGGCGATCGGCCGCTCGCCTTCCAGCTCGAGCTGCCGCGACGCAAGCGCGGAGGGGATGAGCGTGATCCCCATCCAGATCGCCGTCATGGTGTGAAGCGAGCTGCGCACCAGCAGGTTGACCTCGTAGCCCGGATCGAAGCCGCAGAGGTCGACCGTGCCGTTCTCGATCACCAGCCACCAGTTGCGCTGCGCCTCCGGCAGTTCGGGGTACTGAAACTGAATCGTGCAGCGTTTCGGCGGAAGCGGTTGCGGATTGAGCCTGCGGCGGATGTCCCACATCAACAGCGACGGATCGAGATTCTTCAGCGACAGGCGCGATTCCACCCAGCGATGGCCCCAGAAACCCATCGATAGAACGATGGGCTCGAGTTCCTCTCCGGCCGGGGTGAGCCGGTATTCCGGCGCGCCGCCGTCCCGCGGGACGATTGCGATCACGCCGGCTTTCTCCAACTCCTTCAGCCGCTTGGACAGCAGCGCCGGCGACATGCGCGGAACCCCGCGCCTGAGATCGTTGAAGCGCCGCGATCCGCACAGCAATTCGCGGATCACCAGAACGGTCCAGCGCGCGCACAGAATCTCGGCCGCCATCGAGACCGGGCAGAACTGCCCATATCCACCACGGTCCTCCATAAAACCTCCATCGAACAACCGACGCAGAATAATGGTGAAGCATTCTCCTGCCAAGAACTTGATTGTGGCCGAGGCCGCATCGCTGCGCCATCGTTTTTCTTTACCCCTCGACTGGTACAGTTCCTGAACTTGTCTTCGATCCAAGGCCGTATGATCTTCGGCCAATGGCATTCCGCCAAGGGAGAAACAGGCAATGACCAATCCAATGCAGAAGGAAAGCGTCACAACTACAAGGGGAGCTGATCTGGTGGACACGGTGCGCCGGCTCGGCGCCGATTTCGCCGAGCGTGCTGCCGAGGTCGATGAAAACGACCGGTTCGTGGCAGACAACTACCAGGCGCTGAAGGCCGCCGGGCTGGTGGAAGCCGGCGTGCCGGCCGAGCTTGGCGGCGGCGGCGCCGAGGTTCGGGAACTCGCCGCCATGCTGCGCGAGCTTGCCCGGCACTGCGGCTCGACGGCCCTCGCCTTCTCCATGCATACCCACCAGGTGGCGATCCCCGCCTGGCGCTGGCGCCATCAGAAGGCCGTCGCGGTCGAGCCGCTGCTGAAGCGGGTCGCCAGCGAGCGTATCGTCCTGCTCTCCAGCGGCGGCTCCGACTGGATCGCCGGCTCGGGCAAGGCGGAGAAGGTGGACGGCGGCTACCGTATCTCGGCGCGAAAGGTGTTCACCTCGGGCGCGGCGGCCGGCAATGTGCTGATGACCGGTGCCGTCGTCCACAAGGAAGGCGAGCCCGACGCCGTCATCCACTTCCCCGTGCCGATGGCGGCGCCCGGCGTGACCGTCCTCGACACGTGGCGCAGCCTCGGCATGCGCGGTACCGGCTCCAACGACGTGCTGATCGAGGGCCTGTTCGTGCCCGACGCCAGCGTGGCGGTGACGCGCAAGAGCGGCGAATGGCATCCGCTGTTCCAGATCATCGCCACCATCGCCTTCCCGCTGATCTACGCGGTCTATCTTGGCGTCGCCGACAGCGCCCGCGACATCGCCCTCGGCATGGCCAAGGGCAAGCGGCAGTCGCAGCACGCAACGCGGCTCGCCGGCGAGATGGACACGACGCTCAGGGCCGCGCAGCTCGCGCACCGCTGGATGATCGAGACCGTCGAGCGCAACGCGCCGTCGGCCGAATCGGTGAACGAGGTGATGATCGGCCGCTCGCTGGTGGCGAAGAATGCGATCCGCACCGTGGATCTGGCGATGGAACTCGCCGGCGGCGCCAGCTTCTATCGTGGCAACGGCCTGGAGCGCTGCTTTCGTGACGTGCAGGGCGCGCGCTTCCATCCGCTGCAGGCCGGCCCGCAGGCCGAATACGCCGGCGCGATGGCGCTCGGGCTGCCGGTGGCGACGATATTCTGATTGTCCGCCACCATTCGACGGGCAATGGAGCGATGCCGCGCGGACTCGGGCACGCGCGGCATCGCGGCCGACCTATCCGCCGCGCATGGGCGGCATCACCACCTTGCCGGCGCGGCAGGCGCGGCGGTCGACCTCGGGGCAGTCGCGGAAGCGCAGGTCCGTGGTCATGCAGATGCGAACCTCGCGCAGGTAGCGGCGGTCGCAGGTGACGGCGATGCCGTCGGCCGCCAGTCCGGGGTTGGCCTTCAGGAACGACTGCTCGGCCTCGCCCGGCGCCAGCGTGCGGTAGTCGTCGAGGCGACGGAACTCCGCCGGCACCATCACCTTCTCGCGCGCCGAGCGCAGCACGCGAAAATAGTCGGACTGCGACAGGCCGGAGCAGCTGCCGTGCTTTCGCCACTGGTGCCGGATCAGGCCGGCCGACGGCATCAGGTCGTAGAGCGAGCGCATCGTGTTGGAAGCGACGTCGCGCTCGCCGGCCGGACAGTCGGCCGGAAAGCCGCGCTCGAATTGCGGCCACAGGCCGTGTACGACGAAGGCGTAGGGCCGGCCGGTATTGCACTGCTGGCGGTTGGCGTTCTCGCCCTCGGCCTCGCAGTAGCTCGGCGACCAGGACAGCGCGAGCACGTAGAAATCGAAGCCGCTTCCCTGGGGGATTTGCGCCGGCGCCGCGACCGGCGCGCCGTTCTCGGGCGCTTTGGCTTCCTGCTCGCAGCCGGCGGCCAGCAGGACGAGGAACAGCGCCGCGGCGCTGCAGAACACGCCCGCCGGCCGGCGCGGCATCGGGCGAATCACTGCAGGACGCGGCAGCCGCCATTATAGACGTACCAGCGGTCGAAGCCGGACACGCAGAACTCGACATTGTGGCCGATGCCGACGAAGCCCATGCGGCCCTCGATCAGGTACCAGATGTTGCGGCTGTGGCCGTCGGAGAGAATGACGGTGGCGCCGCAATAGCGGCGCGAGATCGGCCAGTCCTCGCTCTCGGGCTGGTAGCGGCGCTCGTAGATGTCGCGGAAATCGGTAATCGCGACGTCCGGAAGATTCGGCACGTGCCGGACCTGATAGTCGAAGCGGGAGGCGATCTTGTTGAGGTAGCGCTGGTCGGCGCAGGGCCCCGCGCCCCGGTACAGGCCCACCGCGGGATCGGCTGCCTCGGCGACCGACGTCCATGCCAGTCCGGCAAGCGCCAGCGCGGCCACGGCCAGAGTTTTGACGACATGCGACATGGGTCCCTCGCGAACGGTCCTGAAAGAGCTTTGCCACCCGCGGCCACCATGGCGCAATCGCCGGATACGGGTCAAGCACCCGACAACCTTCGGCCGATGCTTCGCAGCGGTGCGCCCTGCCGCGATGAGACATCAGGACGCCGCCTCCCCGGCCAGCCATTCCACCGACCAGCCGGCGCCGGGCGCCTCGGCGAGCACCGGCTCCAGCGCGGGAAGCAGGACGCGCAGCTCGGCCTCCAGCGTATAGGGCGGATTGACGACGACCATGCCGGTGCCGTCGAGGCGCGGCTCGGCCGACGGCGGGCGGACGGCGAAGCGGATGTCGAGGATTCTCGGGATGCCCGCCCCGCGCAGGTCCTCGGCGAAACGCGCCACCGCCGCACGATCCTTGACCGGATACCAAAGCGCGAACATGCCGCCCGGCCAGCGCCGGTGCGCCTTGGCGAGGCCAGCCGCCAGCCGGTCGAACTCGCCGCCCAGCTCGAAGGGCGGGTCGACCAGGACCAGGCCCCGCTTCTCCTTGGGCGGCAGATGGGCGCCGAGGGCCAGCCAGCCGTCGAGCGCGATGACGCGTACCTGGTGGTCGCCGGCAAACAGCGCGGCGAGGTCGCGGGCATCGTCTGGGTGCAGCTCGATCGCCGTCAGCCGATCCTGGCGGCGCAGCAGGTGGCGCACGATCGCCGGGGAACCGGGATAGTGCCGCAGGTCCCGTCCCGGGTTGGCTGCCGCGACCGCGTCGAGATAGGGCGCCAGCAGCGCGGCGGCCTGGCCCGGCAGGGGCGCATCGAGCAGCCTGCCGATGCCGGCCCGCCATTCGCCGGTCCTTTGCGCCTCGCCGCCCGAAAGGTCGTAGAGGCCGACGCCGGCATGCGTGTCGATGACGCGGAAGGGCTTTTCCTTGTGCTTCAGGTATTCGACCAGCCGAACCAGCACCGCATGCTTGACGACGTCGGCGAAATTGCCGGCGTGGAAGGCGTGGCGGTAGTTCACGTCCCGCCGCGGCCCCAGCGCGGCGCCGGCGGCTGGCCGCCATCCTTGCCGCGGCGGCGGAAGGACAGGACGAAGCCGATGAAGCCGATCGCCATGATCGAGAAACCGACCGGCTGCGCCCGCTCGTCATAGGCACCACCGCCGCCGAGCAGCAGCAGGTCGACGGAGCGGATATCGATGCCCTCGGCATCGCCCGGGCCGACGACGAAGCTGTAGTCGCCGTCCTCGATCGCCGGAAGCGTGCCGGCCGGCAGCCGCCAGCGCTGGTGCAGGGCCTGCGGCGCTTCCTCCCGCCGCTCCGCCGCGGAAAGATCGACGGTTTCGGCAAGCACCGTCCGGCCTTGCGTCGAGGCGGTGACGGTGAGCACGCGGCCTCCCGGCAAAGCGCCGGTCGGCATGGCCGCGCTCATGTCGAGGAACGCCTTCACCGGTGCGTCGGTCGAGCCGAGCCGCGCATCGATCGCGCGGAAGCCACTGCCCGCCTCGTAGACGCGCCAGGTGCCGATCTCGTGGCCGGCGAGATTGCGGATCGCCCAGGGATAGACGAGGCCGACGGCGGCGCCGATCAGGAAGAGCAGCAAGAAGGCAATGCGCATCAGCATGGCGCGGCGGCCCCCGCGCCATGCCCGCGGCGGACGCCCGGCATCATGCCTTGCGTTCCCATCGCCGGTCCGGCGTCTGCTGCCAGTAGGTCACCGCGTGGCCGGCCGCCTTCTGCGTCTTCCATTGGGCGCGGGCCTCCTCGACCTGGGCGGCGTCATGGCCGTCGAACATGAAGACCATGCGCTCGTAATTTTCGGCCGGCGGCGGGCTGGCGCCGTCGACGACGAAGCGCACGGTCGCCTGGTTGCCGTTGTCCTGGCCGGTGGTCAGCAGCACCGGCTGGGCCTCGGCATGCGGTTCGTGGTCGCTGCCATGGGCGAGGAAGGAATCGTCGCGATAGGTCCACAGATAGCTGTCGAGGCTGTCGCGCCGCTCGGGGCTGCCGGCCTGCACCACGGCACGCCAGCCGCGCTGCAGCGTCCGCTCCAGCAGCGCCGGCAGCGCGTCCTCGAGCGTCGATTCGGTCAGGTGGTAGAAGAGGATCTCGGCCATGCCCGCTGCGATCTTCAAGCCTCGTAGTGATCGCGCACCAGCCGGTCGAGCAGGCGGACGCCGAAGCCGGAGGCCCAGGACTGGTTGATCTCGGTCGCCGGCGAGCCCATGGCGGTACCGGCGATGTCGAGATGCGCCCAGGGCGTTTCCTTGACGAAGCGCTGCAGGAACTGCGCCGCGGTGATGGCGCCGCCATTGCGTCCGCCGGTGTTCTTCATGTCGGCGTTCTTGGTGTCGATCAGCTTGTCGTATTCGCTGCCGAGCGGCATGCGCCACACGCGTTCCTGGGTGATCTGGCCGGCGGTGAACAGGCGCTGCGCCAGTTCGTCATTGTTGGAGAACAGCCCGGCATAATGATTGCCGAGGCTGACCATGATCGCCCCGGTGAGCGTCGCCAGGTCAACCATGAAGCGCGGCTGGAAGCGGTCGTTGCAGTACCAGAGCGCATCAGCCAGCACGAGCCGCCCCTCCGCGTCGGTGTTGATGACCTCGATGGTCTGGCCGGACATGGAGGTGACGATGTCGCCGGGCCGCTGCGCATTGCCATCGGGCATGTTCTCCACGCAGCCGGCGATGCCGATCACATTCGCTTTCGCCTTGCGCGACGCCAGCGCACGCATCAGGCCGAGGACGGCGGCGGCGCCGGCCATGTCGCCCTTCATGTCCTCCATGCCCGCCGCCGGCTTGATCGAGATGCCGCCCGAATCGAAGACGACGCCCTTGCCGACGAAGGCGACCGGCTTGTCCTTCGGCTTGCCGCCGTTCCAGTGCATGACGATGAGCCGCGGCGGCCGCGCCGCGCCCTGGGCGACGCCGAGCAGCGCGTTCATGCCGAGCTTGCGCATCTCGCGCTCGGTCAGCACCTCGACCTTGACGCCGAGCGTCTGCAGCTCGATGGCGCGCGCCGCGAACTCGACCGGCCCGAGCACGTTGGCAGGCTCGTTGACCAGGTCGCGCGTCAGCAGGACGCCGTCGAGCACGGCCTCCGCCTGCACGAACGCCTTCCTGGCCGCCGCCGGATTGGCGCACTGGACGACGATGCGCGCCGGCTTGTCTGGCGCGCCGCCATCGGCCTCGTCCTTGCGGGTCTTGTAGGTGTCGAAACTGTAGCTCCGGAGCAGGATGCCGGCCGCAATGTCGGCGGTCTCAGCCGCACCGATGGCGAAACCGGACAGTTCGGCCACGACGATCACGTCCCGCGCCCGCCTGAGCTGCGCCCCAATGGTGCCGCCGAGGCGAAGCCAGCTCGATTCGACGAGCGTGGCGGTCTTGCCGACACCGACGGCGATCAGCCGGTCGAGCGGCGATTTTTCCGGCGCGATCACGTCGACGGCGCTGCCGAAGCGGCCGCGAAACTCCGCAACCGCGAAGGCGCGGGGAAGCACGTTGCCGGGATCGCAGGCCTTGGCGGCAGCACCGAGGTCGCCCGCCTCCGGGGCCAGCACGATGGCCATACCCTTCTTCGGAGCGGCGAACCTGGCGAAGGTGATGGTCGGTCGAGAAGTCATCTATGCCCCAATTCCAGCCGAGTGACGTGGTCCCCCGAACGACATTTCGCCGGTTTGAGCCGGTTTGGCAAGCCGAAGGGGCTGCCTGGCGCCTCGCCGCGGCCGGCCATGCGGCTTCCCCCGCGCATGACTCGCCCTCCGGCCGGTTTGCCGGTCGGGTTGGATTCGATGGGAAGACGGGCGGCCGCGAGATCGCTCATCTAAATTTTATATGCGACCTTTCGGCCGCCCGTCCGGTGCTTCTTCGCCGCTTCATTTCCGGGTCATGGGATCGTACTCGCTACTCCGGCTTAAGTGACGCCGGCGATATCCCGCTCATGACGGCTCCTGAGGCCATACCGGAGCCCCGTCCCGCTCAAAGGCGGGATCGTTGGAAACTCTGAAGCAGCGCCGGCCCTCGCGGCCACGTTAGCCGCTACCTTCCGGACACCGGCCCCTCCCCGCAGACCACCGTCATGATCGGCGTTCCCGCAAGAGGGACTGCCGGCAAGGATAAGGGAGGCGGAGGGGATGGGGATAAAATAGACGGGATTTTCGTCGCGAAAGCTGCAAAAGGCTGAAAAGACAGGGTTTGTCCTGGACTGTGCGGTTTTTCCATCCCCTTACGTGCCAGGGCAAATCGCATATGCCGATGATAATCCGGGGCCGCGCAGCGGAACCCGGAATCCATAGCGTTGGTGTCGAAGGAAAAGCGAAACCTCGCAAATATCCAGGAATTTCGAGCAGCGTCGGCACTCTGGATTCCGGGTTCCGCGGCGCGGCCCCGGAATGACGACGCAGAGCTGTCTGCCGCTCCGATACAACTCACAT